>NZ_JANLVV010000074.1:0-12223 GCF_031364185.1 Salinibacterium sp.
CGAGCTTCGTGCGAAGCCGCCAGAGCGCGTAGTCGACGATCGCGTTGTGATCGAAGGCCAACTCGGGAAGCTCGTCGGCCACAAACCAGCGCACGTTCTCGCCATCGGCAGCGCGGTCGGCCTGCTCGGGAAGTACCAGCGCCCAGTAAACGATCGAGACCACGCGCCCCGACGGCGAGCGGCCCACGTCACCGAACGCGTACAACTGCTCGAGGTAGGTGGGTGCCAGCGCCGTGGTGTCGAGCAGGTGGCGCGCCGCGGCATCCGCCAGACCCTCGTCAGCGGTAACCCAGCCGCCCGGAAGTGCCCAGCGATTCTCGGAGGGTGCCGCGGTGCGGCGCACGAGCGGGATCCAGACCGCACTGAGGGCGGCGCTCGGATCATCTTTCAGGGCAAAAATCACCGTTGACACCGCAAGCGACATGCTGCTGTCCGTCACATCGATCGCCGCCCGTCAGTAAAGGTCGTCGTGACCTGAACCAAGTGTATCACTTAGAGTCCTGGTGACCTCAACACTCAGTTCGATGGCGTATCGACGGCGCCGCCGAAACGGCGCGTGCGCGCGGCGTAGATGGAGACGGCCTCCCAGAGTTGCTCCCGAGTGAAATCAGGCCACAGGGTGTCGAGGAAGACCATCTCGGCATAGGCGCTCTGCCAGGGCATGAAATTCGACATCCGCTGCTCCCCCGAACTGCGCACGAACAGGTCGACGTCGGGCAGGTCGGGCGCATACAGGTTCTTCTGGATTGTCTTCTCGCTGATGCCCGAAGGTTTCAGCCTGCCCGCGGCCACGTCCTCTGCAATCCTGCGCACCGCATCCGTGATCTCATTGCGACCGCCGTAATTGACACACATCGTCAGCGTGAGCAGCGTGTTGTCGCGAGTGAGCTGTTCGGCGAACTGCAACTCTTTGATGACGGATGCCCACAGCCGGGGCTTGCGCCCGGCCCACCGCACCCGCACCCCCCAGGCATTCAGCTGATCGCGTCTGCGATGGAGCACATCCCGGTTGAAACCCATCAGGAACCTGACCTCGTCCGGCGAGCGGCTCCAGTTCTCGGTGGAAAAGGCGTAAACGCTCAGGTGTTTGACACCGATTTGGATGGCGCCGGCGACGACATCCAGAAGGCTGGCCTCCCCCGCCTTATGACCCTCAACCCGGGTCAGGCCCTTGCCGTTCGCCCAGCGACCATTACCGTCCATGACAAGCGCAATGTGCTCAGGGACAGCTTTGCGCGGCATTGCCGGCGGATAGATCCCCGTCCAATCGACCGGCCTGAAGTCGACGGCATCCTTATGCGTGCGCTGGAATGGAGTCACGCGCTGCGATCCACGTGCACGAGCGAGCGAAGCGAACGTTCGAGATGAAACTGGGTGTACGCGGCGATCACGCCGCTGGCCTGGTTGCGCGAGCGCTCGTCCGCTGCCTCCGCCACCTCCCAACGGCCCTCGATGAGAGCGCTGAGCAACTCCAGCGTGTCACCATCGAGCCGAGGCGCCCCGGGAGGTGCGACCTCATCCGCGACCACCCCTCCGAGTTGGGCGACGAAGTAGGTGTGCGGCCCGGGCGCGCCGGTGACCGCGCAGTCCTCGAAACTGGGCGCCCATCCTGCAATCGACAGAGACCGCAGCAGGTAGGAGTCGAGAGTCAGGCTGGGATGATGCTCGCGCCGCGAGAGCGAGCGCAGGGCGCCCACCAGCAGGAGGTACTGCTGGAGGCTGCCGTCATCATCGGTGATCTTATCGGCCGTTTCGATCATCGCGCTGCCTGCCGTATAGCTCGCGTAATCGTCAGCGATTTCGGCCCCGTATGATCCGAGCGACTCGGCCTGCTGGATGATGTCGAGACTGCGACCGACGTAGCACTGCACATCGGCGACCATCATCGGCTCGAGCCGGGCGCCGAACTTTGACGCGGTGCGCCTGACTCCTTTGGCGACCGCGCGAATCTTGCCGTGCTGGCGCGACAGCATCGTCACAATGCGGTCGGCTTCACCCAATTTGTGGGTACGCAGCACGACGGCTTCATCACGGTAGGTCGGCACTCCTCGATTATCCTCTCCTCCACAGCGCATTCGGGGAGGCCGAACCGTCAGAATGGAGCCGTGGCCGACCTCTTCGTAATCCCCCAGTGGGCAGACCTCCTGGCCATCGGCATCGGGGCCATGCAGGGTGCGCTATTTGCGGCCCAGTTCAGGGATCGGCGACTCGACCTGCTGGGGGTGGCGATCATCGGGATCGCGACGGGCTTCGGCGGTGGCATCCTGCGCGATGTGCTGCTGTCGCAAGTGCCGGCCCCATTGAGCAGCAATTGGTACCTCGTGATTGCCACCGCCGCCGCCCTATTGGGGATGCTGCTGGAACGGCTGATCTCACGGCTGGGGCCGCTGGTGACCGTGCTCGACGCACTCACGATCGGGCTATTCGGCGCGATCGGCAGCACCAAGGCGCTGTCGGCGGGACTGCCGGAGGTACCGGCTATCTTCGTCGGGGTGCTGTCCGCTGTCGGCGGGTCAATCCTGCGCGACCTGTTGCTCAACCGACCCATCGCGCTGATGCACGTAGGGTCGCTCTATGCGCTCGCGGCGGTCGCCGGAACCGGGACGCTGGTGATCTTGTTGCGGTTTGGCGTCGAGGTGTTCCTGGCCGCAACCTTCTGCGTCGCGCTCACCTTCGGAGTGCGAATTCTCGCGGTGCTGTTCAACTGGACGCTGCCGGAGCAGCGAGCGATCGAGAAACTGCCGCGCATCCGGCGCCGCTGATGTGCCCACCCTTCGGAAACTCAGGAAGTGAGCGTTTTCGGAAACTCAGGACGTGAGCCCTTTCGGAAATTCAGGACGTGCCCACCCTTCGGAAACTCAGGAAGTGAGCCCTTTCGGAAATTCAGGACGTGCCCACCTTTCGGAAACTCGGGAAGTGAGCGTAGAACTCGACTGCCGGCCGCGCCGAAGGGCTGTATCTTGCACCATCTCCTGAATTTCCGAAAGAGGGCCCCGAGAGTGTGCCTTCGAAGCCCCCGCGCGCAGGCCTCAGGCGTCGATGAGGTCGCGATCCCCCGCATCCGAGCGCACAGCCCGGTTGACGGCCGACACCACGGCCTTGAGGGATGCGGTCGAAATGTCCGCATCGATACCGACGCCCCAGAGGCGCTTACCGTTGACGTTCAGCTCGACGTAAGCGGCGGCGAGGGCGTCTCCTCCGGCAGACAACGCGTGCTCGACATAGTCGTAGAGCTTCACTTCGATGCTCTGCCCGGCCATGATGGCGAGGAATGCGGCAATCGGACCGTTGCCGGTGCCGGTCGCAGGCGCGGCCGCGTCGCCGATCCGCAGCATCACGTCAAGGCGGGTTGACCCCGCCAGATCACTCGCGGTCGCGGTCGACTGCAGTTCAAAGCGACCCCACCTATTGTCGGTGCTGTGGGCGGGAAGGTATTCGTCGTGGAAGATCTCCCAAATCTGGTCGCTGGTGACCTCACCGCCCTCGGCCTCGGTTTTGGCCTGCACGACCGCACTGAACTCGATCTGCAACTTTCGAGGCAGATCGAGCGCATGATCGGCCTTGAGAAGATAGGCAACCCCGCCCTTCCCGCTCTGTGAATTGACCCGCACCACAGCCTCGTATCCGCGGCCGAGGTCCTTCGGGTCAATCGGAAGATATGGCACCGCCCACAACAGTTCGTCGACCGAAATGCCTTTCGAAGCGGCGTCCGCCTCCATGGCCTCGAAGCCCTTCTTTATCGCGTCCTGGTGCGAGCCGCTGAAGGCCGTGTAGACGAGATCACCGGCCCAGGGGCTGCGCTCGGGCACCGGAAGCTGGTTGCAATACTCGGCTGTGCGCTTGACCTCATCGAGGTCGCTGAAGTCGATCTGCGGGTCGATGCCCTGCGTGAAGAGGTTGATTCCCAAGGCCACCAGGTCGACGTTTCCCGTGCGCTCGCCGTTTCCGAAGAGGCACCCCTCGATGCGATCGGCGCCCGCCAGGTAGCCGAGTTCGGCCGCGGCGATGGCAGTTCCGCGATCGTTGTGTGGGTGGAGCGAGAGCAGCACGTTCCCGCGGTGATTCAGGTGTCGCGACATCCACTCGATTGAATCGGCGTAGACATTAGGGGTGGCCATCTCCACCGTCGCCGGCAGGTTGATGATGACGTTGCGCTCGGGCGTCGGTTGGAAGACTTCCAGCACCTGATTGCACACATCCACGGCGAATTCGAGCTCAGTGCCCGTGTAACTCTCGGGCGAATACTCATAGAAGATCTCGGTGCCGGGAACCAGTGCCTCGGCCGCCCTGCACAGGCGCGCACCGTTAAGTGCAATGTCGATGATCCCCTGCTTATCCGTGCGAAACACCACGTCACGCTGCAACACGCTCGTGGAGTTGTAGAGGTGCACGATGGCCTGCTTCGCGCCGACCAGCGACTCATAGGTGCGGGTGATGAGCTCGCCCCGAGCCTGGGTGAGCACCTGGATGCGCACGTCATCGGGTATCAGATCGCCATCGATGAGCGAGCGTACGAAATCGAAATCGGTCTGGCTGGCAGAGGGAAAGCCGACCTCGATTTCTTTGTACCCCATCTTCACGAGCAGGTCGAACATGATGCGTTTGCGCTCGGGGCTCATCGGGTCGATGAGCGCCTGGTTGCCGTCGCGCAGGTCGACGGCGCACCACCGTGGCGCTTTGGTGATGTGCCTGGTCGGCCAGATACGGTCGGGCAGATCGACGGCAAAGGTGTCGTGGTAAGGGCGGTACTTATGAACCGGCATTGCCGACGCCGATTGTGTGTTCTTCATGGTCTCTTATCTTTCGTCAGGGGGGATGGTCAGCCAGTGCGTGTGGAAACGCATAAGGAACTCCGCGACGAGTGAGGCCAGAAGTTAGGACTCGTCGCGGCGGCTAAGAAGAAGCAGACCAAGAGACACGCTCTGACAGTATCACTCAGCGCAGCGTGCGTAAGAGGGACGCAGATTCTCGCAGCCCGAGATCAGGAAGATAGCAGCGTGATATCGCGATCGCGATCGCGGGGAGGGAGACGGCATCGGGGTATGCCATATACAGCGGTGCCAACTGCGGCTGGAATTTCTGTTTGAAGTTCAAAAGGGATTGAAAGCCGTAAACGGGCTCAAGCACCTTGCCCAGTGCCGCCAGAATTCGATCCACCGGCGTCTCGTGCTCACCATTGGGGACGACGGCAAGAGGCGCACCAGACAAGCTCAAAAAGCGGAGACCGTCCCGTTTGGCCCTGGCGGCTGCCTCTGCGATCACGAATTCCATGACGCCGTTCATGCCATCGGCGCGCCGACGCATGAAATCGAGCGTATGACCGATGAGTACGCCCTGGCTCCACGTGGGCATCCAGCTGGTAACCGCCTGAACGTGCCCGCTTTCATCTATTGCGACGCCGAGAAGTACGTCTGAGTCGCGCAACTCGTCCAGCCCACCGAGGGTGAAACCGAGTTCGGGAAGTTTTTTCTCCACGACCCATAGCTCAGAGATTTCGGC
Organism: Salinibacterium sp.; assembly: GCF_031364185.1. Taxonomy (NCBI): domain Bacteria; kingdom Bacillati; phylum Actinomycetota; class Actinomycetes; order Micrococcales; family Microbacteriaceae; genus Salinibacterium; species Salinibacterium sp. The sequence goes on from NZ_JANLVV010000074.1 coordinate 5,500, forward strand.
GATCTGGTTAGTAATCTTTGGAGAAAACGCTGCCCATGTTCCCCAAGTGACCTGCACTCCTTCTCTGGCAGCGCGATTAATGGAACTGCGCACATCCTGCCATTTTTTGCCGGTCATGTCCCACGCGGCAGGGCTGATAACGGTCTCCTCGGCGACCACAGTGGTCGACCACCCAATGTCGACCAAAAGCGCGGCCCAGTCGTGGTGAATCCCGTAAAAAACCGGAGTCCAGGCATTTGCATCACAGAACCGGAGAAACTGTCCCAGGCTGTCTCGGGCATCGCCTGGATTACCCACGGGTTCGCTGGTCGTGACGGCGCATCCGTTCACCACTCGGTACGCAATGGCACAGCTGCGGCCCGCGTCAAACCAGTAGCCGTTACCACGCCACGTCGCAGGGAATGCCATTGATCCGCTTCCTTCGTGGAGAAGTCGCCGGAATTCTGTCGATTCTGCCGGACGAGAATGAAGCGAACTGCTGTTGCGGAGGAGAATAATCAAGGCCACCAAAATCGTCGTCCAAAGAAGCGGACCTATCCCGTGGTAGAGCAGTCGCGTAAGAGTTTCTGTTGGCACAAAACTCCGCCGCTCGGCAAGCAGGAATGACAGCGGGATGAATCGTTGCGGGAAGTCAACGAGAAGATCGAGGATGTCGACTTTGGGCCGAAACAGATCCCGAAGAATCCATCCCGCCGCGAGGTACGTTCCGAACGCTGCTGCCAACGCAATCCCGATCGTCAGGACGAACCTTCTGCGCGATAGTGCCGTCGCGCGAATCGAGAAATGCCTGCGTTGCGAGAGCAGCACAGCCGCAAATGCGAGGGGCACCACCACGTTCGCCCCAATCCAGAACGCGAATTCTGGAGACTGGATTACTCGATCAGCCACCCGCGAAGTTGGCCCGATCGCGGGTACAACGCCAAAGTAGAAAGCAGCAAGGAGGCTGTCTGTGGAGGCGATCGCGGCCACAGCATATACCGCGGCCCGGCGGCCCATAAGGAGCCCATACGACCCGGCGAGTATGACGAGCAAGGGAAGTATCGCGAGAACAATTGCAGAAAAACCCTGTCCGGCGTGAGACCCGAGTTGTTCCGTGCACACCTTGCCAACCCCTGAAATACTGCAGGAGGAGCTGCTGGAGCGTCCGCGCGGCATTCCGTTGGTGATGAACATGCCCAGAGGTGACAACAGGCCGAACCTGCCATGCGACACCAGGGTGATAACCGGTCCGAGGGCGAAGATGGTCGACACTGACGCCAAAAGGACCCTGGCCTCATGATGCGAGCTCGTCCATCGGACAAGGTGCACGCGTCGACGCGTGAGAACGGCCCCAACCGTCATTCCGATGAGAACTGCGAGCACGCGGTAAAGATCTGACGGTTGACCCGAATAGAAGAGAAATACGGTCGTGAATGCGAGGAGCAAAATGATGATGCGTCGCCGCCAGAGTACCGACGCGAAGGAACTCGCGACCGCCAGCGCACCGAGAATGGGGCTCAGTGGGTCCGTCGTGTCAAGCGACTTCACGGCAGTGGCCCAATACTCCCCCGCCGCCGTGCCGATGGCCTGGGCCCCGAGCCCGACCGCGAAGGCAAGCAGGCCCGTGAGCACAAAGGCAAAGACGGTTCCCCGAGTACCCATCAACCATTCCGCGACACCTACGCAGACCGCGGCCGCCAGCACCACCACGATCAGTTGGCCTACGTTCTGCACGAAGAAGCTCGCGGTCAGGATCGACCACCATTCCCTTTGGAAGATGGTGTCAAGGTCAATGCCAACCAGGTTGCGAACAAAAGCCGATGGTCCATATATCGGACCTGTGGCCATAGAGACGCCGAGCAAAATCGCTATAAGCACGATGGTGAACGGAACTCGGCGAAGGAACGTCATGACAACGGCCCGTCGAGGCCCATGTGGCGGTAGATCGTGGGCAGTCCCTTTTCGAACGCGAATCTCACAGTGTTCCAGTCGTGCGCGCTGCCCGGTGAGATCAATAGCGTCGACTTTATGCCTGCTGTTGCTCCTGCCGCCGAGAGCGTGGTGAGCCAGGGAAGATACTTTTGGTCGAGTTCACCCACAGCAAAAATAGCAACAGTGTCGGTAAAGGGCGCATTCTTCGTGATGAGTGACAACGGTTTTGCCGATTCGTACGCTGCCGCGTCTCCGGCGAAGCCGCCCGCGATAGTAGCCTCCGGACTTCCAATCTTCGGCTCTAATTCACCAGATACGTCAAGAATTGATCCAAAGAGTTCGGGATATCCCGCGCCCAGCTGGATCGCGCACGTGCCGCCCTGGGAGAATCCTCCGATCCCCCACGCCGACGCAGCCCCCACCACATTTAAATTCGCGCGAATCCAGGCCGGTACATCCACGGTCAGATAGGTAGCCGAGTTTCCGATGGCCGAATCGACGCACATTGGGTTGACGTCATCGGCCGATAACTGGTCGGGCACCACGACGATCGGCGCCAAACCGTGATATCTCGCCGAAATGGTGTCCAGGACTTTCTCGAGACGGCCAGCGAGGAATACGTTATCGGGGCTTCCCGGTTGGCCCGCCAACATCACCAGCACCGGCAGTGCTGGAGGATTCTTGACCAGTGCTGCCGGAGGCAGATACATCAAAGCCTCCCTGGCGGCAAAGCGCGACACCGTGGCGGGGATCTGAATCGTTCCTACAATGCCGTGAGCGGGAAGGTCGGCCGATCCCTGCCAGGTCTTCCACAAGTCGGGCTGTGATCCCGGCACGCTGCCGGCGAGTGCACGTTGGGCCGCCAAAATTGGCTCGGGCACTGGGGAGAATGCTGGAGCGCCAATGATGCTTCCCACGGTGGTGTACTGGCCGAAATCAGCATTTACGCCTACCGCGCCCATGAGGACGAACGCCGCGATCGCCGCGATCGACGCGACTCGACGTCGAGCGCGTGATGCCAGGAGGCTCACGATGGCGAGTGCGATTCCCGCAAATGCGGCGCCAACCCACGCGCGGGATGTCACGCTGAGAGATACATCGAACGCATTGAGGAGGTCACCAATAACCCAGCACGCAAGCACGCCCACACCGCCACCAACCATAACGGCGACTACTACTCGCCGTAACCAGCGAAGGCGGGCACGCCGATCGTGCACGTGGCGCACGGCGAGGGCAAGAGCGACCGCGGCGGCCAGCGTGTAAATTAGCCACGGTAAGGGGCCACTGATGATCTCGATATCAGAGATGAACGGGCCCACGTGTGTTCCTCCGGCTATGACTCGCCTCAGTATCCACTGGTCGCGGGACCCCATGACTAAACTGCACTTTACACACCGGATTCGCTCAGCCAATCCCCAGTTACCCGCTTAGTGGCCGTGCCGCGATTGTTAGTCCACCGCGAGGGCAACGATGGGCGTGATCCTGGTAGCCCTTCTCGCAGGGATGATGGATGCCGCGACCGTCAGTACCGCGGCAACGATGACCACCACGCCCAGCAGCCACAATGGCACCACCGGGAGGATGAGTCCAGGCGAGCCGTTCATCGACCCGAGCATGGATTGCGCGCCAGCCCAGCCGTACGCGATACCCAGCGTGAAACCCACCAGAACCGACGCGATTACCAGCTGGGCGCTCTCGGCCCGGATCATTGCCCTCAACTGGCGCGCAGTGAATCCCAGCGCTCGCAAGAGCCCGAGCTCGCGGGTGCGCTGGAGAACGCTCAGTGACAGGTTATTGACCATGCCGACGGCGGCGATGAGTGCGCTGAATCCGATGAGCACCGAGAACACCACCACGGTGATCGTGAGCACCTGGTCAATTCCCTCATAGACCGCAGGCTCGTTGGCCCGGGCGATGTCGACCATCTGCTGGAAACCGGCTGTCGCGACCGCGAACATGGTGACGAGAGTCACTCCGATCACGAGACCGATGGTGGTGCGCGAGCTGCGCTCCGGGTAGCGCACCGCGTTCTGAGCAGCCAGCTTCGCCGAGGGGCTGGCGCCGAGCATCCTGCCCACCAATGTCAACGCCGGCGGCATGACGAGCTGCGCACCGAGCACCAGCCCGGTGAATGACAGGATGCCGCCGAGCACTCCGATCATCACCCCTGCGGGCGACACCAGACCAACTACTACTCCCAGCCCGAGAATGACGGTGCCGAACGCGAAAAGCACGATCGCGACGGCGTTGCGGCCCCGGTGACCTGCGGCTTGCTCTTGACTCTCCTCAATGGCTGCTCCTGTTGCCTGCATCGGGCTCACGGTCAGGACGCGTCGTGACCCCACCCGGGATGCGAACCAGGTGGTGAGCAGCACGCCGAAGATCGGGATCAGGACTATCGGCTCAAGGAAGGTATATGCCAGCGACGGAATGAAACCTGTGCGCACCGACACCATGATCAGGACGGCAGTTGCGAGAGTCCCGAGAACGAGACCCGAGATCGCACCGATGATGCCCACAGTGAGGCCTTCATTCGCTACCACGCGACGTTGGGATGCCGCGGTCACGCCGATGATTCGCATGAGCGCGATGGTGCGTGTGCGGCCCGCGATGATCGTTGCGAAGGTGTTCGCGGTGACGATTGAACCAACATACGTCGCAATCACAATGAAGACGAAGGCGATGATTGCCAGGATGAACTGGACCGTGCCGCTCGCGCCTGTCACATCATCCGCGGCAATCAGGATCGAAAGATTGGTGGTCACTTGAAGCAGTGAGACGCCAAACGCGCTGCTTAGGGTGGCGACAAGGATGCTTGGAATGTGCTCGCGCACGGTGAAACCGTTCACGCGACCTGCTCCATCCCGAGCATGTACTGGCTGATGTCGGACGCGGTCGAACGGCCACGATCCTCGATCACCTTGCCGTCGGCGAGGAAGATGATGCGGTCGGCGTAACTTGCGGCGATCGGATCGTGAGTGACCATCGCAATGCTCTGGCCATAGCTCGAGCTGGCGGTGGCCAGTAACGACAACACCTCGCGGCTGGTTCGCGAGTCGAGGTTCCCTGTCGGCTCGTCGGCGAACACCAGGTCGGGGCGGGATCCGAGCGCTCGGGCGATAGCGACGCGCTGCTGCTGGCCGCCCGAGAGCTCGTGCGGACGGTGGCTCATTCGGGGAGCCAGACCAAGCGACGCGACTAACTCGTCGATCCACCGCCGATCATCGTCTGACGGCGAGCGGCCATCAAGCTCGAAGGGCAGCATGATGTTGCCCCGGATATCGAGGGTGGGCACGAGGTTGAACGACTGGAAGACGAAGCCGACCCTGCGCCGCCGGATCATGGTCAGCTCGGTGTCGTCGAGACCAGTGATGTCGGTACTGCCGATCCACACGCGCCCGCTGGTGACCGAGTCAAGCCCGGCCATGATGTGCATAAGGGTGGATTTTCCCGATCCGCTGGGGCCCATAATGGCCGTGAATTCGCTCTTTCGAATCCCAACCGAGACATTGTCGAGAGCCGTGACGGCCGTCGAGCCAGAACCGTAGGACTTGGTGAGGCCAGCGACGCGGGCGACGAGGCCGGGATCTTCTGAGGTAATTTCCATGACATCAGCTTCATGCTCGAGGCGATGTCGCCGAATCCTCCGTAAGTCGTCGCTGACTACATCTCGAGGATGACTCGAATAGCTACGCGAGTCCGCTTTCGTAGGCGAACACCACAAGTTGCACCCTGTCGCGCAGGCCCAATTTTCCAAGCACACGACTGATGTGAGTTTTGACCGTCGCCTCGCTGAGAAACTCGGCTTTCGCAATCTCGGCATTGCTCAGCCCACGGGCCGCGAGCAGGAATATCTCCTTCTCCCGCACCGTAAGCGTGTCGAACTCGGTCGGCACGGGCAGTGCCTGGGTGCCGAAATGCTCGAAAAGCTCCCTGGTGGCGGATGCCGCAATCACCGCGCTTCCCGAATGCACGGCCCTGATCGCCGCGAGCAGAAACTCGGGGTCGGCGTCCTTGAGCACGAATCCGCTGGCGCCTGCTCGGATGGCCCTGGCCGCGGCCTCGTCGAGATCGAACGTGGTCAACACGATGATCCTCGGGGTACTTCCGCCGGCACCCACGATGGCTCTCGTCGCCTCGATGCCGTCCATGACGGGCATCCGGATGTCCATGAGGATCACATCGGGACGCGTCGCAGTCGCCATAACGATGCTCTCCCGACCGTTGCCGGCCTCTCCGACAAACTCAAGGTCGGGCTGGGATGAGACGAGCATCCTGATGCCGGCCCGGAACAGCACCTGGTCGTCAACCAGCGCGACGCGAATCCTTTTCATGCGGACACCGGCATCGGAATGCCGGCCCTCACCACGAAGCCGCCGTCCTCGGGGCCGGCCGAAAACGTGCCTCCGACGAGCAGCGCGCGCTCGCGCATTCCGGCGAGTCCGTGGCCGACGTGCGGTTGCCTGGCCGGCGCGGCCACCGCATTCGTGATCGTGAGGGCGGCGGCATCCCCTGTCCAATCGAGCACCGCGACCACCTCCCGCTCGAGATCACCGTGCCTGAGGGCATTGGTCAGAGCCTCCTGCACGATGCGAAACAGCGCAAGTTGCTGGCCCGTCGGCAGGCCGAGCGGGTCTCCTCGCTGGTCGAACACGACCAACAGCCCCGCCGAACGCAGCTGATCGACGAGTCGGTCAAGGTCGGCCAGGGCGGGCTGAGGTCCGGCATCCTGGCTATGCCTCAACTGCCCGAGAAGGATGCGCACGTCGGCGAGGGCTTCGCGCGCCGTCGTCGAGATGGTCACCAGCGCGCC
>NZ_JANLVV010000080.1:0-3728 GCF_031364185.1 Salinibacterium sp.
TGGCCGTCGACCGGGGCGAGGTGATCGGATTCGCGCACTACCGCCAGCTGCCCGATACGTTCACCGCGGCCGCCGAGTGGTACCTCGATGACCTCTACGTGCAGCCGGAGTCACGCGGGTCCGGTGCCGCGACCTCGCTGATCGAGGCGGTTTCCGAGCGAGCGGCCTCCGACGGAGGGGGTACGCTGCGCTGGATTACGGCAGCCGATAACTCCGCAGCGCAGGGCGTCTACGACAAAATCGCCACCCGCACATCGTGGGTCACCTACGAGAAGCAGACCTGATGCAGCTGGGAACCCGATGGAGCGTGGGCGATGAGCCGCCGGCACGACTCCCCGAGAGCGTGGTCTCGGCGATTGGCGAGGTCGAGGCCGAGATCGGTGATCGCCCCGGCTGGCGCTGGACTCTCACCTGGCTCGAGGGTCGGCCGGTGGTAGAGCTTGATGACGGAACCACCATCCGCTTGGGGCACGACGGCGCTGTCACGGTCGAACAGGCAGACTGACCGACGCCATAACTGACCGAAGTGATGGCCGCACCGTCGCGATAGCCGCGCAGCAGTGATGGCCGCGCCGTCGCGACAGTCTCGCCGTCGCGACAGTCACGCCGTCGCGATGATCTCGCCGTGGGGCATCCCGAGCCAGCCAGCCTCCGAATTCGCCCACTCTCGCCAGGCGCGACTGATGGCCTCAAGCTGCTGCTGAGTTGCCACTCCCTGGTCGAGGGCATCCCCCGCAAATGCGGACTGCAGCGCGCGCTCCTCCCACATGCTGCCCCACCATTCGCGGTCGGTCGCATCCGAAAAATTCCAGATGGATGCCGATGTCGCGACGTTCTCGAAGCCGGCCTGCATTGCCCAGGCTTTCAGGCGCCGCCCCGCATCCGGCTCCCCGCCATTGCTGCGATGCACCCGCTTATAGACATCGCGCCAGTCATCAAGCCCGGAAATCGGCGGAAACCAAATGATCCCGCCGTAGTCGACATCGCGCGCCGCGACAATGCCGCCAGGTTTCACCACACGTCGCATCTCCCTCAGGGCGGCGACCGGATCTGCCACATGCTGGAGTATTTGGTGCGCGTGCGCGATGTCGAAGACGTCATCATCGAACGGGAGCGCGTAGACATCGCCGACCAGAAACTCCAGATTTGGGCGCTCGAACCGGGCCGCTATCTCGATGACTTCCGGCGCGGAGTCCATCCCCACCACTCGGCCCGGGGCCAGTCGATCCGCGAACTCGACGGTAATCGTGCCGGGACCGCAGCCGACATCGAGCAGGGAAACTCCGGGCGCCAGGCGAGGAGACAGGTATTGGGCAGAGTTGGCAATGGTGCGCCAAGTGTGTGCCTTGAGCACGCTGGAGTGATGGCCGAGAGTGTACTTTTCGGGTGGGGTCACGACTAGAGAGTATCGCCGTGCGGTATCGACTCGCTTTCATCCGGGGCCCTCGGGGGAGACGAATAGGGTGGACGAATGACGAATCCCTTCTTCGAAGCGAGCCCCCTCCCCTTCGGCATGCCGCCCTTCGCCAGCATCCTCGATGAGCACTATCGGCCAGCGTTCGAGAAGGGCATGGCCGACCAGCTCGCCGAAATACGCTCCATCACGATGCGACGCGACATGCCCACCTTCGAGGGCACCATGATCCCGCTGGAAAAGAGTGGCCAGCTTCTCGAGCGTGTCGCCACGGTGTTCTTCAACAAGACCTCCGCCGATGGCAACGACGTCACCAGTGCCCTGGAAGAAGAGCTGGCACCGCACTTAGCAGCCCATGCCGACGCGATTCGACTCGACGCCCAGTTGTACTGGCGCATCACCACGTTGTTCGAACAGCTCGACGACCTCGACCTCGACGCCGAGTCACGGTACCTGGTCGAGCGTTACTTCGCCGAGTACACGATCGCTGGCGCGGGGCTGGACGAGACGCAGAAGGAGAAACTGCGCGACCTCAACCAGTCGCTGTCGACTCTCACCACCCGGTTCGAGAAGAACCTATTGGCCGACACGAACGACCTCGCGGTGGTGATCGACGATAGTGCCCAGCTCGACGGACTCGAAACCGGTGAGATCTCGGCCGCAGCCGAGGCCGCCACCGAGCGGGGGCTAAACGGCAAGTACCTCATCACGCTTATCCTGCCTACGGGACAACCCGTGCTCTCTGCCCTCACCAATCGGGATATTCGCGCCAGGGTCATGACGGCATCGAGGCAGCGCGGTAGCCGCGGTGGCCCGTGGGATAATACGCAACTCGTGCTCGACATCACCCGGCTGCGCGCCGAGCGGGCCGCACTGCTCGGCTTCGACTCCCACGCCGCCTGGGTGATCGCAGATGAGACCGCGAAGACCCCCACTGCCGTAGCGGCGATGCTCACGAGGCTCGCGGGCCCCGCCGCTCGCAACGCCATTGCCGAACAGGCCGATCTTGAAGTTCTGGCGGGGCATCCCATCACGGCGCACGACTGGGAGTTCTACAGCGAGAAGGTTCGCAGGGCGACGTACGACGTAGACACGGCGCAGATGCGGCCCTACTTCGAGGCCGAGCGGGTGCTGCAGGATGGCGTGTTCTACGCCGCCACGAAGCTGTACGGCGTCACGTTCGCCGAGCGCCGCGACATCCCGGCGTATCATCCCGATGTTCGCGTCTTCCAGGTGACCGACGAGGACGGCACGGCCGTCGGCCTGTACACGCTTGACCTCTACACGCGCGACTCGAAGCGCGGCGGCGCATGGATGAACTCGCTGATCTCGCAGTCGGCCCTGCTTGGGCATCCGGTCATCGTCACCAACAACCTCAACGTGCCGAAGCCCGCTGCCGGCGAGACGACCCTGCTCACCTACGACGAGGTGAACACGCTGTTCCACGAGTTCGGGCACGCGCTGCACGGCCTGTTCGCGCGGGTGACATACCCGAGGTTCTCGGGCACGAACACCTTCAGGGACTTCGTCGAATTCCCCAGCCAGGTCAATGAGATGTGGATGCTCTGGCCGGAGGTTCTCGCCAACTACGCGGTGCACTACCAGACTGGTGAGCCCATGCCGCAGGAGTTCGTCGACAAGATCCAGGCGTCATCGACCTTCAACGAGGGATTCGCGACCTCCGAGTATCTCGCGTCGGCCCTGCTTGACCAGGCTTGGCACTCGATCTCGGCCAAGGATGCGATCACAGATGTTGCGGCCTTCGAAGCCGCGGCGCTGACGAAGGTCGGCCTCGACAACCCCGCGGTTCCCACGCGCTACTCGAGCACGTACTTCCAGCACATCTTCGCTAATTCTGCCTACGACGCCGGGTACTACTCGTATATCTGGAGCGAGGTGATGGATGCCGACACCGTGGACTGGTTCAAGGAGAACGGCGGGCTGACCCGCGCGAACGGGGATCGTTTCCGGCAGCGGTTGCTCGGCGTCGGCGGCTCCAAGGATCCGCTGGAGGCCTTCCGCGACTTCCGGGGGCGGGATGCCGACATCCAGCCGTTGCTCGACCGCCGCGGTCTCAACTAGCGCCAAAATGCTAGGCGTCTCGATGCGCCGCTCGATGTTGGTAACTCCTGCAGATCGCGGCTCGCTGCCGCGCGCATCCGCGGGGATGCAGGTGTTATGTCTCAGGACATCGGTGACAGTTCTGCCTCAGGACATCGGTGACGGTTTGGCGCGTTTTGGTGGTGACACTTTCCGCGGATTGTTGGGGGATGAGCCATGTTGAGCCTGTTGAAGCCCGTGTCCGTCTCGCGAT
>NZ_JANLVV010000054.1:0-2434 GCF_031364185.1 Salinibacterium sp.
GCTTTGGCACGATGCCATCCTTCCAGGCCACCCTCCCGGGCAAGCCAGATCAGATGTCACCTAACCGTGCAGCAAACCCGAGGCTATGACCAATAAGGTCGACGCACATCTGCGTAAGAGGGACTACAGCCTTCACCGCGCCGCGTTCTCCGCCCATGTTGCTGCCGCGAGCGCTCCGCTGGCTCCTCTCCGCAACATCGCGGGATAGGAGGGGGCGCCGGTCAACGAGGGTCGCTTTGCTTCGGGAGGACAACAATCTTCAACTGAGACTCGCCGTCCGAGAGAAAGAACTCGAACCCCTGATCATTTGCGACTGCCTGAGCCAGAACGGGTGCTAGCTCCTTCGTGTGCTTCACACCCCATGCCGTGCTCGAAGCGGGCGGCTCGAGAGACGGCCGACCAGCCTGCTCACGGTTAAGCGGAGAAGCTCTCCATCTGCTTACTGCACCCACGACCCCGCGCTTCAAGTCCCAGCTGAGGGCGATGAGACCAGCTACAGCGATCGGCGCACTCGTCGCGACGGTCACCAGCCCTCCCCACACGGTCATGAGGAGATCCAACGAACCGACCTGCGCGTCAAGAAGACGAAGGCCACCCTGATGGGTGCGGAGCGGATGAGGCCAGCCCTTCAGATCTTCGCCGAGCACTAGCGAACGTTGGATGGAGCCAGCGCGCCTAGCAGCCAGGTCCAATTGCGCCATCATCCGAGACGCGCCAAAGACATCGGAACCGTTATAGCGCGCTCTCACGATCAACCTCGGAACCGCGCGACCATCGAGCCACGCGGGATGTGCCACGCGGCGGTCATCTTTGCTCGCCTCAAGCCTCATGATCTGTGCGAGGCGACCTGACGCGGCGGCGCTGAGGCGCGCGGGCTCGCGGTAGTCCTCAGACCAGTTACTCAGCGCGCGTGCAGACGACAGTGGGGTAAGCGCTGACTTCTCGGCCGAGAGGTACTCAAGCTCAGCTGGTACACGGCGCAACACCAATGAATTTTCCACGACAACCCTTCAGATCAAACGACGCGAGGACATGAGCTAGCGAATACCCGCCTCATCGAGTTTGCGGAGAAGAATCGAAGCGAGCGAGAGATGGTCCAGACAAAGGTCAGGTGAATCGGTTAGTTCTGTCTCATGGCCACGCGGGTTTCGGATGCCAGACTGCGCTCCGGCGAAGATGTATCGATAGCCGAATTGCTCGTCTTTGTCAGAGTCGCTCGCCATGCCATTGAGGTGTATGACGGGACTCTGCTCATTGAAAGCCGCCATCATGAGCTTGTTACCAGTCAGACCGCGAAGTGCACTGATCCTCTTCACTTCCTTTTCAACGAACTTGAACGCCTCAAACGTTGATTCAGGGTAGTAGCCGTCGTCGTAAAGCCTCTTCACCTTCACCGGGAGGTCCGGATGGATGTTGCGCGTCTCAAACGGATGAAGTTCGACAGAATCCTCGGGCGTCGGCTCGTTGCGCAATAACGTGCGACGAGTGATTTCCTCGAACCAATCGAGGTCAGTCACGATCGATGAGGTTCTTCCGAATGCTCGCGAAGATCGCGTCGTACACCTCGGGGGTACCCCCTGCCGGAAGGTTGACCTCGACTCGAACAGTCAGACCAACGGCGCTGTCGGATGCTGGGACGTATTGGGGTGCCGGTGTCGCCACGTGCGTCTCAGCGACCTTGGCGCTGTCCTGCTTTGATGGAGGCGATGGCTTGGGCTTGACCGGTCTGGGCCCCGATGTCGCCTTCGTTGTAGGAGCTAGTTTTAACGGTTCACCGTGGCCGGAAAGCGCAGCCAAGGTCAGGAACGTGGAAGCCTGCCGACCTCCGATAAGTTCCGATGTCTTGTCCTTGACGCGGAACCAAGTGGTGAGACCGTCCCTACCTTCGTCCCAGGCATCAGGACCGTGCTCCGCGAAGAGGTCAGCGTAGGCAGCGGTGATAAGGCCTTCGAGGCCGGACTTAAACTCACCCTCGCCGTGGAAGAAGATGTCAGTCACGCCGTCAATCTTTTTACCTTCATCATCGATCAATCCGAGGAACCGGAAAATGTTGATGATGTAAGACTCGTTCGCTGGGGCGATGTTGAATCGCTTCAGTGTTGAGGCATCAACCGCTGGAGGGAAAACTTTCCTGAACTGATCGAAAGCCTTCACAAGCGCTCCCTGCCCGGACGTGTATGGGTATGTCGCCACGCGTTGCTCCCAGCTCTGTGGCGACGCCGGATCGCCCGCCTCGCGTGGAGAATATCGCTCAATTAATGGATGGTCGACATGCCACGCCGCAGTGCGATAGAGGGGTTTCGGAGGGGTTGGCGCCTCGCGGAAAAAGAATATTCCCCGGACTTCGTTTGAAATCCGGGGAATAATTGTCGGGCTGACAGGATTTGAACCTGCGACCCCTTGACCCCCAGTCAAGTGCGCTACCAAGCTGCGC
>NZ_JANLVV010000096.1:0-4138 GCF_031364185.1 Salinibacterium sp.
GTCTCCCGACGAGGTAATCATGTGTGCATCCAGCGAAGCTATCCTCGTGCGAACGCCAGAGTCCGGCTTGTAAGACGCATCACGTCTGACGGGCGGTATGCTTACGAACCGAGTGGGTCGGCAAGACGGTCGCGTGGGGCAGTAATGCTTCCCGAGGAACGTCCGGGCTCCGCAGAGCATGGCGGTGGGTAACACCCACCCGGGGTAACCCGCGAGATAGTGCAACAGAAAGCAGACCGCCACCGTGTGTTTCGATGCACGACGGTAAGGGTGAAACGGTGGTGTAAGAGACCACCAGCGGCCGGGGTGACCCGATCGGCTATGTAAACCTCGCCAGGAGCAAGGTCAGACAGGAAGCGTTAAAGGCTGCTCGTCCAGCTTCCGGGTAGGCCGCTAGAGGCGTGCGGCAACGTACGTCGTAGATAGATGACCGTCCATCGCCCTCGGGCGAAGACAGAACCCGGCGTAACAGCCGGCCCATTCCCCATCAGTTGCCTCGAATTGTGAGAAAGACAATACCTAGCCTTCACACAGAGTGGGCGTTTAGAGTCTCGCCATGTCCGAACTTCCGGCGGGCCACGCCTTCGTCACTCCTCGCGCCATCATGAGCGCGCTGTTCGGATTCCTCCTCGGTGGGGCTTCGATGGCCTTCAACCCCTTCTTCGCCCTGTCGGTTATCGCCGTGGCGCTCTGTTTGGTGACACTGCGCAGTGCGTCGAGCGTCGAGCATTACCTCGTGCAGGGGATGCTTCGCATCTTCGCGATCATCGGAATCATGGGTGCGCTCGGCGGTGTCATGGTGCTGCTGTTTCCGGGCCTTGGCGTTCGCCCCTGAACCGTGAGTGCCGCCAATGACTTATCCTTGAGGTTCATCGCCCCTGGCGCGATCAGGGAGGTTGACCATGAACGAGCGCGTTTTTTCGAGCGATAACACGGCAGGGGTGTCGCCCGCAATTCTGGCAGCGATGGTCGAGCAGTCTTCTGGCCGCGCCGCTCCCTACGGTGACGATCCCGTCACTGCGCGCGTGACGGAGCGGCTGCGCGAGTTATTCGAGTGCGACCTCGATGTGCTGATCGTGAGCACGGGCTCCGCCGCTAACGGGCTCGCCCTCGCGGCCTTCACTCCACCGTGGGGCGCGGTGCTGTGCCACACAGATAGCCATGTGAACAACGACGAGGCCGGAGCTCCGGAATTCTTCACCAATGGAGCAAAGCTCATTCCCCTGTCGGGGACGGATGCCAAACTTGCCCCGGCAGCCCTCAGCGCCGCCGTCGTCAGAGGGCGAGGTGTCGTGCATTCCGTCCAGCCCGCGGTGGTCAGCATTACGCAGGCGACGGAGACGGGGAGCGTCTATTCGCTGGATGAGCTGAGCGAGCTCGGCTCAATCGCCCATGATGCCGGCCTCGCCGTGCACATGGATGGCGCTCGATTCACCAATGCCCTCGTTGCCCTGAATGTGAGCCCCGCCGATATGACGTGGCGCGCGGGCGTCGACATCCTGTCATTCGGGGCGACCAAAAACGGCACAATGAACGCCGAAGCCATCATCGTGTTCGACAGGTCGAAAACAGAGGGGCTGCGTTTTCGCCAGAAGCGAGCAGGCCAGCTCGCCTCGAAGATGCGTTTCCAGTCTGTTCAACTCGACGCGTACCTCGCCGAAGACCTGTGGCTCGACAACGCCAGACACGCCAACGCCATGGCCGAGCATCTGGCGCACGGCCTGGCGCGCATTCCCGGCGTTGAAGTTCTCGGCACTCCCCGGGCGAATATGCTGTTTGCGATACTTCCGGAGCCCGTGTTTTATTCGCTTCTGACCAGCGGCTTCTCCTTCTACCATGACGAAAGCGAGCCGGGGCGGGCTCGATTCGTCACAGCCTTCAACACCACCGAGGCGGACGTCGATGACCTGCTCGAGGCAACGAGGGCCAGCAGCAGGGTCAGCGCGATCCTGAGCTGAACCGGGCCGGCGATTAGTCCGCAGCAAGCGCCGCGGAGCCCAGGATGCCAGCGTTGTTGCGGTGCACGGCAGGCACGATCTTCGTCTGCAGGTCGAGCAGGGGCAAGAATTCTTCGTAGTTTTTGGAGACCCCACCGCCGACGACAAACAGGTCTGGCGAGAAGAGCAATTCAAGATGCGTGTAGTACTTTTGCAGCCGCTTCGTCCAGTGCTTCCAGTCGAGGTTCTCGCGCTCCTTAGCCGCATACGACGCCCGGGTCTCGGCATCCTTGCCATCCAGTTCCAGGTGACCGAGTTCCGAATTGGGCACCAGCACGCCGTTGTAGATCAGGGCACTGCCGATTCCGGTGCCGAGCGTGGTGAGCAATACCAGCCCCGACACGTCCTTCGCTGCGCCATATCGCACTTCGGCATAGCCCGCAGCGTCAGCATCATTCACGAAGTGGATGTCACGGCCCAGGGCCTTCTCGAACAGCGCCTCCGCCTCCAGCCCGATCCACTTCTTCGACACGTTCGCGGCCGACATCGTTCGACCGTTCCGTACGATCGCGGGGAAGCAGACCCCGACCGGAACACCGTCATCCAGCCCGCCGATTTTCTTGATCAGGGCGACCACGGTTGTGACGATATCGTCGGGCGACCCACCCTCCGGCGTGGGTAATTTGACGCGATCGGTGACGAGCTCCCCGGTCACGGTGTCAACGACAGCTCCCTTGATTCCGGTGCCGCCGATGTCGATTCCGAGGGCCTGTGCCATGGTGATCTGCTTTCTGTGCTGCCGATGCGGCCTGCCACGGGGGAGTTGGTCTGCCGGGGTCAGGGGAGTGTCAGAATTTCTGTTCCGCGCTCAGTGACGACGAGTGTGTGCTCGAATTGTGCGGTCCAACTCTTATCACGCGTGGCCACGGTCCAGTCGTCGTCCCACTGCTCCCACTCGATTGAGCCGGGATGCTCCACGGTTCCGAGCGTCAGCATCGGTTCGATGGTGAACACCATCCCGACCTCGATCAGTTGGTCAAAATCTGGGGCAGCGTCATAGTGCGGGATGACAAGGCCCGAGTGGAACGCTTCACCGACACCGTGGCCGGTGTAGTCGCGGATGACGCCATATCCGAATCTCCTGGCATACGATTCGATCGCTCGACCGATCACGTTGATCTGGCGACCGGGCGCGACCGCCTTGATGCCGCGCGCCAGGGCCTCGCGGGTGTGATCGACCAGCGCCGTGACATCCGGAGCAGCCTCGCCGACAAGGAAAGTCCTGTTCAGGTCGCCGTGAACGCCGTTCTTGAAGGCCGTGATGTCGATGTTGATGATATCGCCGTCGATGAGCTCGGTATCGTCGGGGATGCCGTGGCAGATCACCTCGTTGATGCTGGTGCAGCTTGACTTCGGAAAACCGCGGTAGCCGAGCGTCGACGGATACGCGCCGTGGGACACGATCAGATCGTGGGCAATTTTGTCGAGTTCGTCGGTGGTGATGCCCGGGCGAATCGCCGCGCCAACCGCGTCGATGGCCTGAGCGGCGATAGCACCGGACTGCCGGATTCGATCGACGGCCTGGGGTGGATACACGTCAGATCCGGTGAACGGTGAGGGGCCCTGGCGGCCCACATACTCGGGTCGTGCGATGCTGGCAGGCACCGGCCGAGCCGGGGAGATCCGGCCCGCGACGAGGTGTCCCAGTGCATCGCGAGGCATACAGTTGATCCTAGCTTCGATGGGAGCAACACAAAGGGAGGTGGCCATGACCGAGTGGTGGTACAACAACAAGACGGGCGTCGTCGAGGAAGGCCCCCAGTCCCTTGGCGCCGATCGCGATGGACCGTATTCCTCGAAGGAGGAAGCGACGCGCGCCCCGCAGATCGCCCGGGAGCGCTCCCGCAGGTGGGCCGCCGACGATGCTGCGAGCGACTAGAGATTCACCATCCCGTCGACAGCACCTCATCCAGTGTGTCGACGAAGAAGTCTGCGCTCTGTCGCGTGAAGCACAGCGGCGGTTTTATCTTGAGCACACACTGCCGGTCCGAGGTGGGCTGCATGATGATGCCCAGCTCACGCAGCCTCTCGCAGATCGCCGTCGTCTCCTCGGTCGCAGGCTCCAGGGTTCCACGATCGCGCACTAACTCAAGCCCGAGATAGAGGCCGCTTCCGTGCACGGTTCCGACGATGGGGTGTCG
>NZ_JANLVV010000118.1:0-4441 GCF_031364185.1 Salinibacterium sp.
GATCGTCATCCCTTGTCTTTTGAGCGCGTGGATGTCCACGTCGTCCTCCTCTGAAAGCATAGGAACAGGGCCTTTCTCGAGCTGGTGCGTGGTCGAAGACGATCAGCATCGAGGAAGGCCCGTTCCTATGAACGGAAGCGACCCGGAGTGGGGAATTTCAGTGAGCAGAACTGAGGAATTTCAGTGAGCGCCGTCATCGTGCGGCCGCGTCGGAGCGGAGTCCGCGCATCCTGCCTTCCCAGTCGGTCTCGATGGTTTCGATGTCGCGAACGAGCTGACGTCCGTTGACGACTGCATAGCCGGCCGCGCTCGTGAACGCCGTGATGATGGGTCGAAGCTCACCGCGACGATACGCAGTGACCGCGTTGCAGTAGTCCTTTACGTCGTGGAGCAGGCCCACGGGGACAGGTACAGCGATGTTCGTGGTCACTCGTCCGTGGCGAAGCATTGCCTGGATGATTGCGCGGCCGGTGCGGCCCTTGCCATCCGGGAACGGGTGAATGGTCTCGAACTGCACGCGGGCGATCGCGACCTGGGCCAGCATGGGGACGTCGGCTCGCCGTGGACGTCGTGAGGACAAGGCCGAGGCAAAGACGGACTGCCTGTAGTCCGGGTACAAGGCCATACCGCGCACAGTATGGACACGATAAAGTGCATCTAGCGCACCGCTAGACCAATGTTATGGGGTTTATGATGCCGAAGAAGCCGATTTCTCCTCCGCCTGTGGTGGCGGAGGCGCTCGTCGTGCTCGGCCAGCGCATCCGACTCGGACGCCAAGGCCTCCGATGGACAGCGTCTGAGCTCGCAGCGCGCGCCGGCGTCAGCGAACCGACAGTGCTCGCCTCCGAAGCGGGCAAGCCCGGCACGGCCATCGGCACCGTATTCACACTGGCTCGCCTCACCGGCGTGCCCCTCTTTGGCATCGACGATCCCGCTGAGCTCTCGCGCCTGCGCCGTGACGGCGAGCGAGAGATCGCACTCCTACCCTCGAAGGTCTACCACCTCAGCGAGGGAGAGCCTGATGCTGCCTTCTGAACTGCGCCCCAGGGTCGTCTACGTCTGGACGTGGCTTTCCGGCACGGACGAGCCTGTAGTTGCCGGCGGGGTCGAGGAACGAAACGGCCGTCTGTCGTTTTATTACGCCGACTCCTACCGAGCTCGGGCGAACGCGATCAGCCTCTACGCGCCGGAAGTGCCGCTGCGCTCGGGGTGGATTGAGCCCCTCGATGGCCTGACGCTTGCCGGATCGCTCCGGGATGGATCACCCGATTCCTGGGGGCGTCGAGTCATCGAGGCGAGGCTTGGCGTCGACGACTCGGCGATCTCCGAGATCGGATACATGCTGGCATCCGGATCCAACCGGTTCGGCGCTCTCGACTTTCAGGCGTCACCCACTGACTACCGAGCTCGCCGGGACACGGCGACTCTTGACGAACTCACCGAAGCGGCATCCCTGCTCCAGCAGAAGCGTGCGCTGAGCGAGCCGCTGAAGGCGGCGCTGCTTCACGGGACGACCATGGGCGGCGCCAGGCCGAAAGTCTTGATCGAAGATGGTGAGAATCATTGGATCGCGAAGCTGGCTTCGATATCCGATGTCATATTCTCAGTCGTCGGGGCTGAGGCCGCAGCGATTCACCTTGCGGCCGCCGCGGGGCTCGATATCTCAGAAACTCACGTGACCCAGTCTCATGGGCGCGACGTGCTTCTGGTGAAGCGCTTCGACCGTGAGGGTGCCGGGCGCCGTAAGCACACCGTATCCGGGCTGACCATGGCGGGGGAGGACGAGATGTACGCCCGCTATGTCACGTACCCCGGAGTGCTCGACGTGCTGCGCCAGCACGGCTCCGACCCGGTCGGTGACGCCACTGAACTCTTTCGACGGATCGCGTTCTCTATCGCGATCTCGAACTCAGACGACCACGCACGAAACCACGCAGCTTTCTGGGACGGCCAGACTCTCAAGCTCACACCCGCATATGACCTGCCCCCGGGATTCCGTTCAGGAGAAACCTCCGAGCAGGCGATGGCCTACGATCGCAAGGGCACGAGGGCCAGCAATTTCGCGGTGCTGCTCACCGCGGCTGGCGTCTATGGGCTGTCTGGAATTGAGGCCTGCGGGATCATCGACCGGGTCATCGAAGCGATCACGGACGGTTGGGAAGAAGCGGCCGACATCGCGAGGCTCACCGTCGATGACAGGAGGCGTTTGTGGGGTCACCAGTTTCTGAACCCCGGAGCGCTGCACGACTACTGAGCGCCTGCTTTGAGCCGGTTGCTCGATTGATCTACTTCACGGATACAGCAGGAAGTTTCTCTGAAGGCTGGAGAGCTACTCCAACGGCGGCTACGTCATATCGACGATGCTCACGTCGACAACGCGACGCTCACCAGCCGGAAATTACACGACTACCTGGGACGTGGCCGCTTCGCGCTGGCCTATTGACCTCTGGACGATAGCGGATCGCCCCGAGAGTCAGAAGCTTTCGGGGCAAGATGTGCTCGGAATGACGTCGTCGTTGAGCCCCCCTTGGTGAGCAAAAGAGGCTTCGGAGCAAGGTCAGCCCCGCCTGTGAGGCGATCGCCGCTTTCAGTTTGTCGCAATACACGGCGCCTCAGGTCAGGATGCGCGCCTTCAATCGACTGAGATGATGGACGCCCGCCCGCCGATGATCCACTCCGTGACGATCACGCTGCCGTTGGGAAGGACCGCGATCCCGTGGGGGCTGCGGAACGCTCCGGGTGTTAATAACGGTGCCGCGACGCTGTCGCCTTCGCGGGTGTTGGGCCAACTATTTGAGAGCTTCTCAGCAGGGTCGCCGATGGTGCGGATGAGCTGTGCGTCGGAGTTCATGGCGACGATAGCGCCGAACAGCTCGGAGACCCAAAGGACGTCGCCATCGATAGCAAGTCCGGATGGTGACGTGAGCACCTCGGTTCCGAACGCGTCAAGGTAGTCGCCGTCGAGGCTGAGGGCCACAATTCTCCGGTTTCCCCGGTCGGCGATGAGCAAACGGGGCTCCGAGCCGCGACGATCGATGACGATCCCGTGGGGTGTGGAGAACCGCGTACCGCTCGATTCTCCGTCAGAGGTCCAGAGCAACTCGCCGTTCGCGCTGAAAGCGTGTACCTCGTTGAGTCCATACCCATCGGCGACCCACACTCGATCATCATCAGAATCAATGGCCACGCCCGTAGGCATCCACCCGGGTCGCGGTGCGGTCAACTTCCTCTCAAGAAGGCCCCGGGAACTGACTCGGATGACGCAGCCCGCGGTAGTCGACACCCGAAGGGCACCGTCGTGCAAGGTATCCTTCCGGCCCGGGTCGGCGATCCACAACCCGCCATCTGGATGCACCGCGATGCCGTGGCATTCAGTAGTGGGAACGGCCAATGTAGTAATCGAGCCCATGGCGTCGAGTCGGTGGACACCACATCCATCGGCCGCTCCGAGGTATATTGTGCCGTCCCCACCGACCGCCGCCCCCGGATGGGCCCACGACGACGAGGCCGCGTCGGGCAAGGGGATCGTTGACCACGATATTCCCACGATTACCGCGTTCCAGCCGGAGTGCGGTCGTCGCCGCAGGCTCGGCCGTCGACGCTCTCCGAGTCGATGATCTCGTTCGCGGGCCATTCGCTTTGCTCGGCACTCATCGTCGACTGGGGTTCAGGCGGCTCGCGATCAAAGGCCATCGTTTTCGTGCCAATCCTTTTGCCAACGCTGATCGATCTCTTCGGAACTTCGTTGGTAGCGGATATCAGTTGAAAGCCGAAGTCGATTCCCTGGATCGACGTTGTCTGTTCCGGCATGAACGATGTAGGAGGAATGGACAACCACATCTCCTGCTTTGTAATTCGCCAGCAGCCAGCGGGAGTCGTGGGTGTCAGCCAACGATGGGAGGTTGGCCGTCATCCAGCCGGCTGGTCGGTACATCACGTGCTCATCTTCGTCCGCCATCGTCCAGTGGTGGCTTCCTTCCAGGTAGGTGAGCCCGCCCATTTCCACTGAGCAATCGCCGAGCGGAATCCACATGGAAAGAACGTCATCGCTGCCTCCACGCAAGTAAAGGAGGTCGTAGTGTGCCTGAGTTGCGGTTCCAATTCCGTCCTCCCCCGGTCGGATATGACGAATTATCTTTCGCCGGTGAAGATGCACAGGTTCGTCGAAAAACCATTCAAACCAATCTCTGATCTCCGGCTGGGTCGTGAGCGCTTCGTATTCCGGACCCGGCACGATGTCCCCGTATAAGATCTCTCGTATCTTGCTTCGATCAATTGCACCCGGCGCGCCAATACCTTCCATCGGCGCTTGTCGCGAATCGAGGAGACCGGTTTCTGCCATTTTGGTGAAGTAGAACTCCCGAAAGGACATAACCACCCAAGGATCCAAGTGACCCGTTAGGTATAAATAACCGTCTTGCCGAAGGCGGTCTCGAAGGAC
>NZ_JANLVV010000141.1:0-30803 GCF_031364185.1 Salinibacterium sp.
GCTCCCTCAGGGTCGATGGTCACAAACTCGACAGCGCTCTGGTCGTCGGTCGGAAGCGACGCCGCGGCAACGGTCGCCGCAGCCTCGGCCTCCACGTCGGAGCTGAAGCCTGCCGACACCTCGAGGTCGTCGCGAATCGCGCGAAGCCGGGCAGCGAGGGCCTCCATCGGCTCGGTGAGGCGTACCGAGGGAACAACGACGCGCTCGGTCACAGCTTCTCTATGGGGGCGATCTTGATGAGCAGGCGTTTTCGCCCTGCCGTATCGAACTGCACTTCGGCGACGCGCTTGGTGCCCTCCCCGGTCACCGCCGTCACCCTGCCTTCCCCGAAATCGGTATGCCGGATGCGGTTGCCAGCCTCCAGGGTCATGTCGCCGTTGTCGCGCACCAGCCCGGTGACCGCGCTCGTCCACTCGGTCTTGACCCTGGGAGGTGCCGGCGGCAGCGCGCTGTACCCGTCCCGCATCGGCGCAGATCGAAGCGCTCGGTTGGGGCGGAACCCGCCGCCCCCGCCGGACTGCTTCCACTCGATCAGGTCTGCCGGGATCTCTTGGAGGTAGCGGCTCGGCATGGCCACGTTCACCTCCCCGAAGCTGGCGCGGGACGCCGCGAGCGAGATGTAGAGCCGCTTTCGTGCGCGCGTGATGCCGACGTAGAACAGGCGCCGCTCCTCCTGTAGCCCGCCGGGCTCGTTGGCCGACATCCGGTGCGGCAGCAGGTCCTCTTCGACCCCGGTGAGGAAGACCGCGTCATATTCGAGACCCTTCGCCGTGTGCAGGGTCATAATCGAGACGGATCCATCCTCGTCGTCGATCTCATCCGCCGCCGCAAACAGCGCCACCCCGGTGAGGAAGTCGACGAGCGTGCCCTCCGGATTGATCGTGCGAAACTCTTTCGTCTGTGAAACGAGCTCTTCCAGGTTCTCGGCGCGCGCCTCATCCTGGGCGTCACCACTGGTCTTCAGGGCGCGGTGGTACCCGGTGCGGTTCAGCAGCTCGGTCAGGATGTCGTGCGGGGCCGCGGTTGTCGCGACCCGGCCCGCCTCGTCGAGGATCACGCCGAGTTCGACGATCGCCGCCGTCACCTTCGGCCCGAGTCCGAGCTGACCGGCGTCCACCAGCACCTCGCGCAGCGGGGTCCCGATCCGGTTCGCGTGCGCCTGCAGCGCCGCCTCGGTGGCAGGCCCGATACCACGCTTGGGCACGTTCATGATGCGGCGCAGTGCCAGGTCGTCGTCGGGGTTGGCCACCTGGATGAGGTAGGCCATCGCATCCTTGATCTCGGCGCGCTCGTAAAATTTTGTACCGCCAGGGATGCGGTATGGAATCGCCGAGCGGATGAAAATCTCCTCCAGCGGGCGCGTCTGCGAGTTGGTGCGCACGAACACGGCAACGTCGTTCAGGCTGCCACCGGCCGATCGCAGCACCTCGATCTCGTCGGCCACGAATTGCGCCTCGTCGTGGCCCGAATACCCGGTGAAGCCGGTGATCTTCTCTCCGGCTCCGACGACGGTGAACAGGTTCTTCGCCTTTCGGTCGAAGTTGTTCGATATGACCGCGTTCGCCGCGTCGAGGATGTTCTGGGTCGAGCGGTAATTCTGCTCAAGCAGGATCACCTTCGAGTTCGGAAAGTCGCGCTCAAACTCGGTGATATTGCGGATGTCGGCCCCGCGGAAGGCGTAGATCGACTGGTCGCTGTCGCCGACGACGGTGAGGGATGCCCCGGGGATCCCGCCGCTCGCGTCCAGCTTCATCCGCGTGTCCGGCGGCACATTCTGCGGCGCCACCGCCCGCACGAACTCCCGGATCAGGGCGTACTGGGCGTGGTTGGTGTCCTGGTACTCGTCAACGAGCACGTGCCTGAAGCGTCGCTGGTAGAGCGCCGCGACATCCGGAAACGCCCGAAACAGGTACACGGTCTCCGCGATGATGTCGTCGAAGTCGAGTGCGTTCGCCCTGCGCAGTGCCGCGCTGTAACGCTTGAAGATTTCGACGAACCCGGCCTCTTTGGGGTCATCCATGTTGACGCTGCGGGCAAAAGAATCGATGTCGGTCAGCTCATTCTTGAGCTTCGAGATGCGGCTCGAAACGCCACCGGGGGTGAACCCGACGGTGTCGGCGCCGAGCTCCTTAATAATTCGCTTGAGCAGCGCACGCTGGTCGGCCGTGTCGTAGATCGTGAAGCTCTGCTTCATGCCCACCGACTCGGCCTGTCGGCGAAGGATGCGTGTGCAGGCCGAATGGAACGTCGAGATCCACATGCCGTCGGCCGCATCCCCGACCAGGGATTTCACGCGCTCCCGCATCTCGGCGGCCGCCTTATTCGTGAAGGTGATCGCGAGGATCTGGCTCGGCCACGCCTCGCGACTCTGCAGCAGCCCCGCAATGCGGCGGGTCAGCACGCTGGTCTTGCCGGAGCCAGCGCCCGCGACGATCAGCAGGGACGGGCCGCGGTAGATCACCGCCTCCCGCTGCTGCGGATTGAGGCCGCCGAGCAGGGCGTCGTCGATCCCGCCGCCCGCGGTGTGCTCGGGCTGCTCGAACGAGTCAAGAACGTAGGTCATCGCCCGCAATTCTAGGCGCGACCGCCGACGCGTGGCGCCGTGTCGCGCGGTTGCCGCGCCGCGCGGTTGCCGCCAGATCCCCGTCTCCCGACGTTCCCAAATGAAGGAGATTTACGTGAACTTGCTTTATCGCCCGCAGGAACACACACGAAACGAGCACTTCTCCTTCATTTGGCCGCTGAGTGACCGCTGTCCACAGATTCGCGGACCCACTCCCGGGAATACCCATGTCAACGCCAACCTCGACTTATGACCATTCTGAACACCACCGATAAGCGACGGAACACGACCGGAACCACCGGTGTCCGCGCATCCATCACGATGCTGGGCGGGCTCGCTGCCACGTTCGAGCTGTATGCCCAGGGCCACACTCGACACGACATCACAACGGCAGTTCGACTGCGCTCGGTACTCCGAGTGCGTCAGGGATGGTTCTCGCATCGCGATGTTCATCCCGAAGAAATAGAGGCTGCTCGCGTGGGCGGACGTCTGACGTGCCTCTCGGCGCTCAACCTACATGGGGCAGGCGTGCTTCCACGTCACGATCTGCATGTATCGGTGGCTCACAATTCGTGTCGGCTCCGGATGCCTCTCAACTCTCGCGCACGAATCGCAGACGTCAATAATCCCGGGGTAACAGTCCATTGGCGCGACAGTGTGGAGCACGGGCGACTGGTTCTTCCGCCACTCGCCGCCATGAGCGACCTCATCCAGTGCCAGCCACCGGACATCGTGTCAGCGATCGCCGGAATGCTGCTTCACAATCAGCCCGGCCTCTGGCCCGAATGGAGGGAATTCACCGCCGCGGCTCCAGAAGTGCATCGGTCGTGGCTCCAGCGCGTCGATGAATTCTGCGAGTCTGGCATCGAGGGGCTCTTGTGGTTCAAGATGCGCGATCTCCCGTTCTCCCTCCGACGCCAGGTCAGGATTCCCCAGGTCGGCCGGGTCGACTTCCTCATCGGCCTGAAACTCGTGATCGAGGTCGACGGCGCTGAGTACCATACGAGCCCCGAAACCTTCGAGTCGGATCGTCGGCGGGACGCGGTTCTGAGCGCAATGGGGTATCGAGTGCTTCGCTTCAGCTACCAGCAGGTGATGTTTCGATGGACCGAGGTCGAGACGGCGATCCTGGCGGCCGTGTCTCGTGGCGATCACCACTAAAAGCGCTGCGGACCGCTGCCCGCCCACCCTCACCAACGTCCGGCCCGGCTGCCAAATGAAGGAGATTTCTCCTTCCGCCTATGCTGCCACTGGGACCGAACAGCCCTCGGGAAAAATCTCCTTCATTTGGCAGGGACAACTCGCGGCGCAGCTGGCCGTGCTACGTGCGCCGCGGCGCCTCAACGCTCGGCGAGGGCCGCCAGCACGAGATCGGGCTGGTCGGCGAACACGCCATCCACTCCGGATGACAGGATCAGCGCGAACTCATCCATCCAGTTACCGTAGTTGCCACCCGCCACCCCCAGTCTGAAGTTCTTCGCGAGAAACCGGTTCTCGGCGCGGAGCGTCCACGTGAACACGTCGAGACCTGCCTCGTGCGCTCGCTGGACCACATCGGTGGTGCCCTTGACCCTGCCCCGGTCATCCATCGCCAGGAGCAGTTTCTTCTCGACGCTCACGCCGTCGACCTCGGCAGCCAGCAGCGCAAGTCCGGTCGGGCTCAGGTGCTCGGCGTAGGTGCGCGCCTCAGGGCCGAACCGCGCGACGAGGTCGGCAGGCGCGCCCGACGCCTCCACCAGAAACACATGGCGCCCGGCCACCCCCCGCGCGCGAATGCGCCCGAGCACGGTCTGTTCGAAACTCTCGACGATGAGGTTATCTACCGTCGCCCAATCGGCGATCTGAGCGGCGAAGAGCTCGTCCAGTGGCAGCCCGATCGATGCGAAGTAGGTGGCGTGCTTGATCTCGGCGACCATCACTCGCGGCAAATCCTGGGCGTCGATCATGCTCATCAGGTCACAGAGTCGCAGCATCGGGAACCTCCCGTCGAAACTCGCGCTGTGCTGACGGATGCCCGGAAGCCGCTCCACCGTGCGCAATGAGCTGAGCTCCGCCCATGTGAAATCCTCGGTGAACCACCCGACCCGTGTGACACCGTCGATGACCTTCGTGGTGCGGCGCGCGGAGAATTCGGAATGTGTCGCCACATCGGTCGTCCCCGAGATCTCGTTCTCATGCCGCAGCACCAGCACACCGTCACCGGTGGCCACAATGTCGGGCTCGACCGCATCGGCGCCGAGAGCGAAGGCGAGTTCGTACGCCGCTCGCGTGTGTTCGGGCCGATATCCGCTGGCGCCGCGGTGGCCGATGACGAGGGGACGGCGTTCCAGGCTCACGCCATAAGGGTAGGCCACCGCTACCATTCGACTATGGCCGCCTGCGTCTCGTGCTCGACAGCGCTCGATCCGCGGTGGAAGTACTGCGTTGACTGCGGCACCCCGGTGGCGGCAGTCGGACCCGTCACCATTCCCGGCGCCATCCGCCCCGAGGGGGAGCGACGACCACCGGTCACTCGAGTGATCACGACCCCGGTGCTGATCGTTATCGTGCTCGCGATAACGGGAAGCATTGCCGCGTTCGCCGTGGCCGCGCAGTGGCTGGGCTAACGTGTCCACTCCACGCTGGCGCGAGCCGACATCCTCCCTGCCCCTGCGCTGGGGCACGTACCGCGGCCGCTACCTGGCCGGCCTGCTGCTCATCGTGGGTGGCGCCATCCAACTGCAGGGCTCGAACACCTGGAGTCTGCCCTTGCTGCTCATCGGCACCACAGCCCACGCCGTCGGCTGGTCGATCATGCCTGCGCAAGGGTGGCGCCGGATGCTCGCAATCCTGCCCGCGACCGCACAGATCTGGCTGCTGCTGACCGGCCCTGCCTCGGTCTGGATGTTCATCCTGCCCTACCTGTGCTGGCTGCTGGTGCGGCATCGGCCCCTCGCGAGCTACGTGACGGTGCTGTTTCCCCTGGCGAATGGATTCATCGTGCCGCAGTTCTTCATGGAGTACTCGGGCATGCCACAGGCGCTCGTCATCTCCATGGTCGTGTTTGTAGCTTCGGCGTGGCTCGCCCGCGTGATCGCTGCCAGCGCACTCATCCCCAGCAAATCACCGGCCGTTTCCCGCTAAAATTCTCGTAATGATGGCCGAAAGGCCGAAGGAGACGACCACACATGGCCCTGTCCAACCCCGCATTCAGCGCAAAGGCCTTCGCCGGACCGGCACTGGCCGCTGGCAAAGCGAGCACCCAGGTTCAGCCCGGGATGACCGCGCAGCAGCTCGAGGAAATCTACGGCCGCGCAGCAGCAGGGCCCTCCGACACCGACCGCATGACGTACGAGAATACGATTCTCAAGACCGTCATCACGCTGGGATTCGTGCTCGCCGGGGGTGTCATCGGCTATACCTTCCCGATCCTTGCCCTGCCGTTCGCCCTCATCGGGTTCGTGCTCGCCCTGGTCAACATCTTCAAAAAGCAGCCATCGCCGACTCTGGTCATCGCCTATGCGGTGGCCGAGGGAATCTTCCTCGGGGGTTTATCGCGTTTCGTTGAGGCCAATGCCTCCGGCATTATTTTTCAGGCGCTCATCGGCACCGGGATTGTGTTCGGCGTTACCCTGGCGCTGTTCGCGAGCGGCAAAGTGCGCGCATCGAAGAAGGCCACCAAGATCTTCATGATCGCGGGCATCTCGTACGCGCTGTTCTCGGTAGTGAATCTGGTGACGCAGCTCACCGGCCTGAACAATGACCCGTGGGGAGCGTTTAGTTTCCAGGTATTCGGCATCCCGCTCGGGTTGATCATCGGCCCGCTCGCGATCCTCATGGGCGCGTACTCGCTGGTGCTCGACTTCACGGCCGTCAAGCAGGGCGTGGATGGCGGCGCTCCGAGCCGCTGGGGCTGGAAAGCCGCCTTCGGCATCACCCTGACAGTGGTCTGGCTCTACGTCGAAATCCTGCGCCTGATCTCGATTCTCCGAGGCAGCAACTAGCTTTCGCGCTTGAATGGCCGCTCTTCGGGGCGGCCATTCTGCCTTAACCGACCGAGCCGCCCAGTCAGGCCGCGCCCGCCCCACCTCTGCCCACTTCGGTCGCGCCCACACTGCACCGCGCATCTCGGGCCCAGCACGCAGTCCGCCGCGCCGAATGTCGATAACTCCTGCAGTTCGCTGCCCGCAGTCACGAACTTCCCCGGAGTTCCGGGTTTCATCCACCTCGCTCCAGACGATCTGCAGGAGTTATCAACACGCGGCGACGGGAAGGACGGCTCGTGGCCACCGTCGACGACTGCTGCCCGTATTCCTGCGCAGGCCCCTCTCGCCGTGGGGAGCACCGGGTCGCCGGATACATCCGAGACTCCAGCTGTGACGGCCAAATGCGGGGTTCGTCTCAACTGGAGTTTCGGCACTGCTTCCGGACGTCGAATTCGCCAGGCGACGCGACCACACGGAGCGGCCCGATAGCGGCACGGCTCGGTCTCACAGGAGCGACGAAGCGACGGCAGGACACGAGCCGGCCACCCCTGCTACCGGGCTACTCCCACTCGATGGTTCCTGGCGGCTTCGACGTGACATCCAGCACGACGCGGTTCACCCCGGGTACCTCGTTCGTGATGCGATTCGAGATGCGGGCGAGTACGTCGTAGGGCACGCGCGTCCAGTCGGCGGTCATCGCGTCTTCTGACGACACGGGCCGCAGCACGATCGGGTGACCGTAGGTACGCCCATCGCCCTGCACTCCTACCGATCGCACGTCGGCCAGCAACACCACCGGGCACTGCCAGATCGAGTCATCCAGGCCCGCGGCGGTGAGCTCAGCGCGAGCTATCGCATCCGCCGAGCGCAGCAGTTCGAGTCGTTCGCGGGTGACCTCGCCGACGATGCGGATGCCGAGACCCGGCCCTGGGAAGGGCTGGCGTCCGACGATCACCTCGGGCAGGCCCAGCTCGCGACCGATCGCGCGAACCTCGTCTTTGAAGAGGGTGCGCAGCGGCTCGACGAGGGTGAACTGCAGGTCATCCGGCAGCCCACCGACGTTATGGTGGCTTTTTATATTGGCCGTGCCGGTGCCGCCACCAGACTCGACGACATCAGGGTAAAGCGTGCCCTGCACGAGAAAGTCGATGGTCGAGCCATCCGCGGAGGCCTCAAGAACGAGGCCCTCAGCCGCCTTTTCGAACGAACGGATGAACTCGCGACCGATGATCTTCCGCTTGGTCTCCGGGTCGGTCACCCCGGTGAGGGCGTCCAGAAACTGGTCGACGGCATCCACCGTGACGAGCCGGACTCCGGTGGAGGCGACGTAGTCTTCCTCGACCTGGCGGCGTTCATCCTGTCGCAAAAGTCCATGGTCGACGAAGATGCAGACCAGCTGGTCACCCACGGCCCTATGCACGATCGCCGCGGCAACGGCGGAGTCGACGCCGCCCGAGAGTCCGCAGATGACGCGCGAGGTGCCGACCTGTTCGCGGATGCGCGCGACCTGCTCATCGATGACATTGGCGCTGTTCCAGTCGGCCGGGATGCCGGCGGCGGTGTGCAGGAAATTCTCGAGCACGCGCTGGCCGAACTCGGAATGCTTCACCTCTGGATGCCACTGCACCCCGTAAAGGCGGCGCTCATCACTCGCGAACGCCGCGACAGGCGTCGACGCGCTCGAGGCCAGCACCGTGAAGCCGTCCGGCGCTTTGGACACGGAGTCCCCGTGGCTCATCCACGTCGTCTGTGAGGCTGGCTGGTCGCCGAGCAGGGTGCTCGTGCCCGGCGCGAGCGTGACATCCGTCGCCCCGTACTCGCGCAGGCCGGTGTTGGCGACCTCGCCGCCCAACTGCTGCGCCATCACCTGGAAGCCGTAGCAAATGCCGAGTACCGGCACCCCGAGCCCCAGGATCGCGGGGTCGAGTGTCGGCGATCCGGAATCGTAGACGCTCGATGGCCCGCCACTGAGCACAATGCCGACCGGGTTCTTCGCGGCGACCTCATCGGCCGTGATGGTGTGCGGCACAATCTCGCTGTACACGTTCGCCTCGCGCACCCGACGGGCGATCAGTTGCGCATACTGCGCGCCGAAATCGACGACCAGCACGGGACGAGCTTCTGTAGAGGTCATGCGTTAACCTTCGGCTGGGTGTCGAGGTGAGCGATGGCGGCGAGCGCGTCTGCCGGAACGCGACGCTCAAAATAGAAGGACAGGAAGGGGATGACGCCGCCCAGAGCGATGACCAGGAACCTCGTGAACGACCAGCGGATGAGCCGCCACAGCACGAAATCGGTTCCCAGGTAGAGAACGTAGAACCAGCCGTGCGCGATCAGGATGATCGTCGACAGGTTGATGCCCGCGATCAGGTCTTTCGGGGTGAGGGCAAGAAAGCCGTAGGGCCCGAGCAGTTCGATGTCGACACCGAAGCCGTATCGGAACACCATCATCAGCAGGAGCAGCAGCAGGAAGCTCCCCGTGATGTAGGACGACACCTTATACACCGACACCGCCCGCCTGATTTTGATGACATCGTCAGGCTGTGGTCCGATCGGCATAGCCCTATTCTACGGTTGAGGGCTGGGGGCCGGTTGCGAGTTCGGCGGCGGTCGCGGCATCCCGAACCGCCTCACCTTCCGCCTCCCAGGTGTCACGCACGAGGCGGTACCACAGGAAGATCGCGAAGCCCGCGAAGACCACCCACTCGACCGCGTAGAAGACGTTCAGCAGGTTGAGCGAGACCTCACTCAGTGGTCGTGGGGCGTCGATTTTTTCGAGACCGGATGCAGCGGCATCCGCCACAATATAACCGCCGTAGACCCCCGCCGGGGCCTGCCCCCAGAGGTTCACCAGTTCGGAGACCGCGAGGGCGCTGCGTTGCCCGGCCTCGAAGTCTGACTCCTGCGGCGATTCGCTCGGCAGGTACCTGCCCGTGATCGTGCCATCGGGAGATTGCCGCTGAAGTTCGTCGATCGCGTCGGTGGCGCCCTCGGCCGTTGCCGACCAGCCGAGCGCGACGGCGACGCTCGCGCCGTCAGCCGCGACCGCATGACCGACCACCCAGAAGCCTGGGCTGGAGAGGTTGATCCTGTCGCTCAGCACCTGGTAGTCGCCGGCGACGAAGGTCACCGAAACTGTGACCCGCTGCCCGGTCGCCAGCGCCGGCACCGGCTGCTGCGGCGTGCTCACCGCGTCGAGGGGCTCGACTGTTTCGGTCTGCTCGACGGGTGCCGCGCCGCTCTCAAAGCTTCGCGCCAGCTGCCACTGGCCGAGGGCTGCGAACCCGCCCGCGATCGCGAGGGCGAGAATGAGGGCTCCGATCCAACGCGGGCGACGTGCGATCTGCCAGAGGGTTGACCGGGTCTGAATCAATATTCCGGATCCCTTTTGCGTTCGAATAGTTGGTCTGACTGCTGCTCGGCCTGGGCCTGCTGGCGGTCTGGCACCGCCTCATCCGGGAACGTGTCGAAGACGTCGTCGCCGACCTCAGTCGGGGGCAGGTCTCTGCCTGACATCGCCGCCTCCACCAGCGCGATGTCTTCTGCCCGCATGCGGTCGCGCGCCGGCGCCGACCTGTTCTGCTGCGTCCGTGACGCGAAGACGCGCCGCCCGATCTTCTCCGAATTGACGGCGAGGATGGGCCCAACGATGGCCATCGACAGCACATAGAGCCCCGCAAAGGGGGTGAGCCTCGGGTCGAGTCCAGCCGCCGTCGCCAGCGTTGCCAGGATCAGCGCAAACTCGCCCCGGTTCTGGAGCATGGCGCTCGCGTTCAGCCCCTCGGCCTGGGTGAGTTTGGTCTGCCACGCGATTAGCTGCCCGCCCAGAGTGTTGACGATGAGAGTGAGAAGCACGGCAACCCCGACGGGCACGAGCACCTCGCCGAACGTGGAAACGTCGAGAGCCAGCCCGAAATTCAGGAAGAAGAAGGCACCAAACACGTCCCGCAGCGGAAGCGCCAGCTGTTCGATGCGCCCGCGGAACCGGGTTGCCCCCAGCACCAGGCCGATCAGGAACGCCCCGATCGCATCCGACACTCCGAGCAGTTCACCGATTCCCCCGAAGGCAACCGCGAGGCCGAAGAACAGGATCGTGAACAGCTCATCGTCTTTCGTGTTCACCAGCCGCGAGACGATTCGGCCGCCCCAGCGAGCAAGCGCGAACATGGCAATGAGGAAGGTGAACGAGATGCCCAGCTGGAGCGCGATCGCGCCGATGTCGGTCTCTCCGCCGATCACCACGCCGACGATGGCCAGGTAGACCGCGATGAAAACATCCTCGAGCACCATGATGCCCAGGATGGTCGGCGTCTCCCTGTTCGCCAGTCGACGCAGTTCGATGAGGAGCTTGGTGATGATGGCGCTGGATGACGCTGCCGTCATCCCCGCAATGATCAGGGCCTCCCTGGTGCCCCAGCCGATCCACATGCCGAGGGCGAATCCCACACCAAGATTGATAGCAATCCGAGTGCCGCCGGAAATGAAGAGTTTGCCTGCGTTGCCGTAGAACTCGTCCTGGTCGAACTCGAGCCCGAGGCTGAAGAGCAGCAGGATGAGCCCGAACACCGCGACGAGTTCGACATCCGCTGACTGGAAATTGAGCGGGAAGAACTTCGAGTTCGGGCTCGCAATGAGCCCGACCAGCATATAAATCGGGATGGCCGGCAACCCGATGAGCTTGCCCAGCCGGCCGAGTCCGTATGCGATGACGAAGAGAACGCCCAGAACGAGCAGGTCTTCTCCCACGTGCACGCGCTACCCCCCGGAGGCAGGGTCAGCGGGAACTCTATGCACTTCGCCCGAACGGTAGAACGCGAAGGCCTTCGCGACCTTCTCGGGAGAACCGGCAACCACGAGTGTGTCGCCGGGGAACACCGTGAAATCGTCCGACGGGGCCGGGTTAGCAGACTCTCCCCGAACCACCGCCACCACCGTGAGACCAACCACGCCTCGGCTCGCGAGGTTGCCCAGCTTCTTGCCAGCGATGTGATCGTCATAGTCGACCGTGAACCAGTCGATCGTCAGCCCCGGGATGGCGTCGAGTTTCGACAGCGACTCGGTGATCTGCGTGCCGCCGAGCAGCTCCGCGAGCGTGTGTGCTTCGTCCTCGTCGAGTCGGAGCGACACTTTTGTGGCATCGGATCCGCCCTCATCATCGGAGAAGGTGATGAGGTCGCTGTGGCCTGAACGGTGCGTGATCACGCCAACCTTGCCGCCGTCATCCGTCACGAAAGTATGTAGTACACCGACCCCGGGGAGCTTCACGCGTCGAACGTCAACCATGCATCAAGTCTACCGCCGGGTCAGACGGTGCCCCGTGGATCGGGTTGTGCCCGGCGCGAACGCGAGCCCGCTACCCCGCGTTGTATGGCGCGACGACGACCTCGACGCGCTGGAATTCTTTCAGGTCCGAGTAGCCGGTGGTGGCCATGGATCGACGCAGGGCACCCATGAGATTCACCCGACCGTCGGCCGCACTCGAGGGCCCGTACAGGATCTCCTTCAGCGGAGCGAGGGAGCCGACCTCGACTCGGTTACCCCGCGGCAGCTCCGCGTGGTGAGCCTCAGCCCCCCAGTGCCACCCGCCCCCCGGGGCATCCGTCGCCCTCGCCAGAGTGCTGCCCAGCATCACAGCGTCGGCGCCCACCGAGATCGCCTTGACGATATCGCCGCTCGTGCCGAGGCCGCCGTCGGCGATGACGTGCACGTATCGACCGCCGGACTCATCCATGTAATCACGGCGAGCGCCGGCGACATCCGCTACCGCTGTCGCCATCGGAGCGTGGATGCCCAGGCTCGCGCGCGTCGTCGATGCGGCCCCGCCACCGAAGCCGACGAGCACGCCCGCGGCCCCCGTGCGCATGAGGTGCAGCGCCGCCGTGTAGGTCGCGGCGCCGCCGACAATCACCGGGACATCCAGTTCGTAGATGAACTCTTTGAGGTTCAGCGGTTCCACAGTTTTCGAGACGTGCTCGGCGCTCACCGTGGTGCCGCGGATGACGAACAGGTCAACGCCAGCGTCGACGACGGTCTTGTACAACTCTTTGGTTCGCTGCGGGCTCAACGCTCCGGCCACCGGGACACCGGCCGCGCGAATCTCGGCGAGCCGCGCACTCACCAGCTCGGGTTTGACCGGTTCCGAATAGATCTGCTGCATCCGCTTCGTCGCGCTCTCCGGTGACAGTCCACGGATCTCTTCCAGCAGGGGTTCGGGGTCGTCGTATCGCGTCCACAGGCCCTCGAGGTCGAGCACTCCGAGTCCGCCGAGCCTGCCCATGGCGATCGCCGTCGTGGGGCTGACCACTGAGTCCATCGGAGCGGCGAGCACCGGGATGTCAAAGGTGTACGCATCGATGGTCCAGCTGATCGAGACATCCTGCGGATCACGGGTGCGTCGAGATGGCACGATCGCGATGTCGTCGAAGGCATACACGCGGCGGGCTCGCTTGGAGCGCCCGATCTCGATATCACTCACAGCGCCAACCCTACCGGCGGCGCCTTCCCTGACTCGGGTTGAACGGCCGTTTCACCCGCGCCCGTTGCTCTGTCAACCCTCCCCGCCGCCCTTCCCCGCCGGCCTTCCCCGCCGCCCTTCCCCGCCGCCCTTCCCCGCCGCCCTTCCCCGCCGCCCTTCCCCGTTGGCGGGAGCAGTCCCCGCTGCGGCGGGAGGTAACCGCTCACGGCGGGACTCGCTACTCCCGCCGTCTGTTGTTAACTCCCGCCACCAAATCTGCGTATTCCGGCTTCGCTTAGCTTGCGATGCAGGAGGCGTGGCGTTCGCACGTCCTCGGTGAGGATCCGTACGACCGTGCGCACCTGCCGCCTGAGCCGATCCTCGCGCTTCTTCTCCTGCCACACCACCTCAGCCGGATCGCCCTTCGTGTACTCGTCGCGGGTGTATTTGATCCTGCCGTCAAACTCGACGGCAGCGTCGTCATCCTCGAAGTAGAAATCTGGGAACATCGCGCCCTCAGCATCAACGAACTTGCGCTGCAGTTGCGGTCGGGGATAGCCGAGTTGGTGCATTGTTCCTCTCGCTTCCGATTCGCCGATTGATCCCGAAAGGGGAGTTGCGAAGTCGATGCCGCGCCAGAGCGCTGGTGATACTTTCATTGAGGATGCCTCGCCGACCAGTTCCTCCTTGGTCACCGCGAGAGGATTCCGCTCCCAGAGGCACCAATCGAGCAGCGGAACCGCACTGAGAAACGTAAGCCCGCGACATACGTCGAGGACAGTCCTGGCGAGGGTCGTGCATTCGTAGCCGTGGCGCACCGCCAGCTGCGCCGTTGTAGCGCCACGCGCAGTTCGAATCACGCCGGGCTCGGAGCGACCACCACCACGCCACCGATCGAGAACGACTACCGCCTCCGGAAAGTCGTTGAGCGGCATCCCCCACAGCGCGGCCGCCGAGGTGCGCGCAAAGACCAAACGTGTGCGCGCTGCGGCGGTGACAGCCGTGATCCGAAGGATGTGTTGACCGGCAGCGGACGCTGATGCCCACACCTCGGGGCGAACAAAAGCGCCTCTCCGGAGGCGAAGAAGTTGTCGACGCCCCAGTGCGTGGTCGATCTCGCGAGGCCCTAGGCCCCTTCGCGCGAGGTCGACCGTGAACAGAAGATCGTCGTGCTCGAGTGCTTCGAAGGTCATGCGCCGAGCATCCACGTTTCCATCGCGCCGCGGTGAAGCGCTCACGATTTCGGCGCGGACCAGCGCTCGCCACCACCTGTGGAGGGGGAGAACTACACTCGGCGGGACTCGCTACTCCCGCCAACCGCGACTATCTCCCGCCGACCGTGTGGCAACTCCCGCCGCAGGGCCGGCCGCGCGGCTACCCGCGGTAGTTGGGCGCCTCGACCACCATCTGGATGTCGTGCGGGTGCGATTCCTTTAGCCCGGCGGCGGTGATGCGAACGAACCGTCCCTTGACGCGCAGTTCGTCGATGGTGCGCGCCCCCGTGTAGAACATCGACTGGCGAAGCCCTCCGAGCAGCTGGTACACGACCGACGACACGGGGCCGCGATACGGCACCTGGCCCTCAATCCCCTCGGCGATGAGCTGCTCGTCAGAGGGCACGTCGGCCTGGAAGTATCGGTCGCGCGAGTACGAGGTCTTCTTTCCACGGGTCTGCAGCGCCCCCAGCGAACCCATGCCGCGATAGCTTTTGAACTGTTTGCCGTTGACGAAGATGAGGTCTCCGGGGCTCTCGTCGGTTCCGGCCAGGAGCGAGCCGAGCATGACCGTTTCGGCCCCTGCCACCAGAGCTTTCGCGATGTCGCCGGAGTACTGCAGGCCGCCATCCGCGATCACCGGCACGTCGGTTTCGCGCGCCGCGAGCGATGCCTCGTACACGGCCGTCACCTGCGGAACACCCACACCAGCCACCACACGCGTGGTACAGATCGAGCCCGGCCCGACCCCCACCTTCACGGCGTCAGCGCCGGCATCGATCAGTGCCTGCGCACCGGAGCGCGTTGCGACGTTGCCCCCGATGACGTCGATCGCGTTGAATGCGGTGTCACCTTTGATGCGCCGGATGATGTCGAGCACCCCGGCAGAGTCACCGTTCGCGGTATCGACCACGATCACATCAACCCCGGCGTCGCGCAGCTGACCTGCGCGCTCCCAGGAGTCACCGAAGAAGCCGATTGCGGCGCCCACGCGCAGGCGCCCCCCGTCATCCTTAGTCGCATGGGGGTATTTCTCGGTCTTCTCGAAATCTTTGACCGTAATAAGCCCGGTCAGTCTGCCCGCGGAATCCACGAGCGGCAGCTTCTCGATTTTGTGCTGGGCGAAAATGGCAATGGCCGAGTCCGGATCGACCCCAATTGGGGCGGTGATCAGCGGCGTTCTGGTCATCACGTCGCGCACCAGGGTTGTCGCTTTCTCAAACGGCGACACGAATCGCATGTCACGGTTGGTGATGATGCCGACGAGCGTGCCGTCAGTCTCGACCACGGGCACACCCGAGATGCGGAACTGCCCACAGAGCGCGTCGACCTCGGCGACCGTGGCATCCGGCGTCGTCGTCACCGGGTTGGTAATCATGCCGGATTCGCTGCGCTTGACCTTGTCGACATGGGCCGCCTGGTCTTCGATGGAGAGATTCCTGTGCAGGATGCCGATGCCGCCGTTGCGCGCCATCGCGATTGCCATGCGCGACTCCGTCACGCTGTCCATCGCCGCAGACAACAGCGGAGACGCCACCCTGATGCGCCTGGTCAGTCGGGAGCTGGTGTCAGCCTCACTCGGAATGACGTCGGTGTGCCCGGGAAGCAGCATCACGTCGTCGTAGGTGAGGCCGATGAAGCCGAAAGGGTCAGGCTGGTCCATGAGTTGCCTTACTGGGGAGCAATTGAGACCGGGATGCCGCGCTGAATGCCGGTACCCAATATTAACCGGTTGGACCGTGAGGTATTCCACCCCGCATAATGGCCTGACCCCGATATGTGCTCTGTGGAAACACAGGGGACACATTTGGTACGTATCGTCACAGTCGACGATGCGCCAGAGCCCGCAGGATGCACCTTCCAGCTGGTCCCGTCTTGGAGGTTCCGTGAAAGTCACTGGTACGGCAATTAATCGCCCATGGCGATGGGTGGCCCTCATGTTCGTGGCGCTGCTCGCCGCCCTGACCTTCGTCGGGGGCGGGGCAGCACACGCAGACGAGATCAATACCGATAAATACGACTATGTCTTCAGCGGCAACGTCAAGTACAACGGCAAGCCGCTCGAGGGTGTTGTGCTCAAGGTCTCCGGCAGCGGCTACAGCGCCGAGGTGAAGACTGGCGCTGATGGCAAGTGGAAAATCGGCGTGCCTGAGAAGACCGAATACACGGTCACCCTCGACGAGTCGACGCTGCCGAAGGGCGTCATCGTCGCCGAGGGCGGCGCTGAGGTGAAGGCGAAATTCGGGCTTACGAGCAGCAAGTCGGTCAACTTCTTCCTCGGTGAGGGAGTGAGGGTGACGACGAGCTTCTTCGACCAGTTCATCGGACGAGTGTTTAACGGGCTGAGCTTCGGGCTGCTGCTCGCTCTGGCTGCCATCGGGCTTTCGCTGATCTTCGGAACGACCGGGCTGAACAACTTCGCTCACGCCGAGATGGTGACCTTCGGCGCGCTCGCGACCCTGTCACTCGCGGTCGACCTGGCATGGCCGATCTGGATCGCGATCATCGGAGCGCTGGTGCTCAGCGGAATCTTCGGTTTCACACTCGATGCCGTGCTGTGGCGACCGTTGCGCAAAAAGGGTGTCGGATTGATCCCGATGATGATCGTCAGCATCGGACTCTCGCTCGCCGTCAGGTACACGTACCAATATATCTATGGTGGCGGCACACGACAGCTGCCCGGTGCAGACGGTGCCGACCTGAAGTTCGGTGCCATCTCGCTCTCTCCGCTGGATATCGCCAGCATGGTGATCAGCATCGTCGTACTCCTGGCGGTCGCCTACTTCCTGCTGCGAACACGAATCGGAAAAGCCACCCGAGCCGTCAGTGACAATCCAAGCCTTGCCTCGGCATCCGGAATCGACGTGGACCGGGTGATCCGGATCGTCTGGATCGTGGGCGGAGTGCTCGCCGGCCTCAGCGGGGTACTGTTCGCCTTCTACCGACCCGGGGTGTCGTGGGACATGGGATTCCAAATCCTGCTACTAATTTTCGCCGCGGTGACACTGGGTGGGCTGGGCACGGCGTTCGGGGCCCTGGTCGGATCGCTGGTGGTGGGCATGTTTGTCGAAGTATCTACGCTCTTCATCCCCTCTGACATGAAGTTCGTCGGGGCCCTCGCCATCCTTATTCTGGTGTTGTTGGTTCGGCCGCAGGGCATCCTGGGCCGCAAAGAGAGAATCGGTTAGGGCAAGCTATGGGCGTTGACTTCCTCCAAATACTGTCAAACGCGGCGATCGAGCTGATCAGCCCCACCACGGCTGCCTACGCGCTCGCTGCGCTCGGCCTCGCAATACATTTCGGATTTACCGGACTCATTAACTTCGGCCAAGCCGGATTCATGGCGATCGGTGCCTACGGCTATGCGATCTCGACCCTGACCTTCAACTTCCCAATTTGGGCAGCCGTCCTGGTCGGGATCGGTGGATCCGTGATCTTCGCTCTAATCCTTGGTGTGCCGACACTGAGGCTGCGGGCTGACTACCTTGCCATCGTCACGATCGCAGCATCCGAAATCCTGCGACTAATTTTCACGACCAATACCCTGGAACCCGTCACGGGCTCCGCCGATGGCCTGAGTGGCTATAAGGGAACTTTCGCCGCCATCAACCCCATCCCGAATGGGACCTACGGCTTTGGTCCGTTCGAAAACAACGCCTACGACTGGTGGTTGCGAATCGTCGCATGGACCATCGTGGTGCTGGCTTGCCTCCTCGCATGGCAGCTCATGCGCAGCCCCTGGGGTCGCGTCATCAAGGGCATTCGTGAGGATGAGGATGCCGTGCGCGCGCTCGGAAAGAACGTGTATTTCTATAAAATGCAATCGCTCATCTTAGGCGGAGTGTTCGGAACTCTCGCCGGCATGATTTTCATCCTGCCGAGGGCCGTGGTGCCAGCGAACTATGCCACCACACTGACCTTTTTTATTTACACCATCCTGCTGCTGGGTGGTGCGGCGACGATCCTCGGACCGGTGGCGGGTTCCATCATCTTCTGGGTTCTGCTGTCGGCGGTCTCGGGTTTTGTGGCACGCGCCCAGGCTGCAGGCTGGTTCCCCGGAATGTCGAGTGTGCAGGCCGGCCAGGTGCGCTTCATCGTGGTGGGGGTTGTGCTGATGCTCTTGGTCATCTTCAGACCACAGGGCATCTTTGGAAAGAAGAAGGAGCTGGCTTTTGTCAAGTGAGATCGCGCCCACGCGAGGCGCACCCGTGAAAAGCGTCAACCTGCACATCGGTGACATCGTGCCCGGTGTGGCAAAAACAGATCCGATCATCGTCGCCGATAATGTGACGAGGTCGTTCGGGGGTCTCACCGCAGTGGATGTCGACCACGTCGAGATCCCGCGCAACGCCATCACTGCGCTGATCGGCCCCAACGGAGCCGGCAAGACCACCCTGTTCAACCTACTCACCGGGTTTGATAAGCCTGATTCGGGCAAGTGGAAATTTCTTGGCACCTCTCTTGCTGGCGTGCCCGCCTTCAAGGTAGCCAGGCTCGGTCAGGTCCGAACCTTCCAACTCACCAAGGCGCTGAGCCTTCTGAGCGTGCTCGATAACATGAAGCTCGGGGCCAAGGGCCAGCAGGGCGAGAACATGTTCCGCGCTCTTCTGCCGTTCCTGTGGCGCAAGCAGGAGGCCGAGATCGAGGCGAAAGCCATGGATCTTCTCGCCAAATTCAAACTCGATACCAAATCGGAAGACTACGCGGCAAGCCTCTCTGGCGGCCAGCGGAAGCTACTCGAGATGGCACGTGCCCTCATGAGCGATCCCGCCCTGGTCATGCTTGATGAGCCCATGGCCGGCGTCAACCCCGCGCTGACCCAGTCATTGCTCGACCACATCCTCGACCTGAAGACCCAGGGCATGACGGTGCTGTTCGTTGAACACGACATGCAGATGGTGCGCCACATTGCCGACTGGGTGATTGTGATGGCCGAAGGTCGAATCGTCGCCGAGGGCCCGCCAGATCTTGTGATGACGAATCCCGCTGTGATTGATGCCTATTTGGGAAGTCACCATGACCAGGATCTCGGCATGACCGAGGACGAAAATGTGCACGCGATCAAGGAGCTGCTCGATGACGACGACAAGTCCTGAAACCTCACCTGCCGCGACGCCGGTCGGTTCACCCGTCGTCGAGGTCAGGAAGGTCACAGCCGGCTACCTACCGGGCGTCAACATCCTAAACTCCTGCTCTCTCATCGCCAACCAGGGCGAGCTCATCGGCATCATCGGGCCGAACGGTGCGGGAAAGTCCACCCTGCTGAAGGCAATTTTCGGTCTGGTCAAGGTACGCGACGGCGACGTCCTCCTGCAGGGTGAGAACATCACCGGGCTCAAGGCGAATAAGCTCGTCTCTAAGGGAGTCGGTTTCGTGCCGCAAACCAACAACGTCTTTCCCACGTTGACAATTCGCGAGAACCTCGAGATGGGGCTGTTCCAAAAGCCGAAGGGCATCAAGGAACGACTCGCCTTCGTCACGGAGATTTTCCCTGAGCTGGGCAAGCGCCTCGGCCAGCGAGCGGGTTCGCTCTCCGGGGGAGAACGTCAGATGGTGGCCATGAGTCGGGCGCTGATGATGGGACCGCACATCCTGCTTCTGGATGAACCCTCCGCCGGCCTGTCGCCAGTGCGCCAGGACGAGGCGTTCCTGCGAGTCAAGGAGATCAACAGGGCCGGGGTCACGACGATTATGGTCGAGCAGAATGCGCGCCGGTGCCTCCAGATTTGTGACAGGGGCTACGTGCTCGACCAGGGCCGCGACTCGTACACCGGCACTGGGCGCGAACTGCTCAATGATCCCAAGGTGATCTCGCTCTACCTGGGCACGCTCGGCGAGGAGTAGCCGCAACTGTGGGCTGGCATCACATCGTGTCGTACTTGCCTGATCCGCGGCACACAGAAGGGCCCCGACCGAAGTCGAGGCCCTTCTGTTAGTTCGCGTCAGTTAGTTGATGCGGCTGTACTTATTCGCGTCGTCGTACTGGTAGATGCCGATTGTCGCCTCGGTAGGGTCACCGTTCTTGTCAAACGAGATCGGCCCGGAGTTGCCGTCATAGTCGGCGACTCCACCATCGATGATGATTTTTGCGCACTCCTCGAAGGTCGTGCACTTCGTGCCCTTGCCGGAACCGCCCGAGACTTCCTGCAGCTTCGCCGCGACGGTCTTTCCGTCAACGGAGTTGGCCGCGAGAGCCGCTAGCGCAATGAGCACGACCGCGTCGTAGGACTCGGCAGCGTAGCTGTAGTCCTTCAGACTCGGGTCGACCTTGAGCAGGCGATCGGTGAAGTCTCCGAGCTTGGCAGTGTCGAGGCCGGGTAGCGTGCCCTTCGCGCCCTTGAGGGTGCCCGCAGCAAAGTCCGCGCTGTAATCGGCAAGGTTACCGTCGACGAGGTAAAGCGGACCGGCGTAGCCGGCGCCGCGAAGGGCCGGGACGATGACCTTTGCCTCTTCGAAGGTGATGAGGGCAACTGCGTCAGGGTTGGCAGCAGTGATCTCTGCGACCTGTGTGGTGAACACTGTTTCGCCCGTGTTGTAGAGAGACTCTGCAACTACTTTGCCGCCAGCAGCCTCGAAGTTTTCCTTCAGGGACTTGGCGAGACCGGTTCCGTAGGAGTCATTGAGCTCGATGATGCCCACGTTGGCTGCGCCGTCGTCTGCGATCAGGTTACCGAGTACCTCACCCTGCAGAACGTCCGATGGCGCTGTGCGCCAGTACAGCCCGTCGTCGGCATAGTCAGAGAAGTCGATCGAGGTGTTGGCCGGCGAGAATTGGATCACGCCGGCTCCCGTAATCTGGTCGATGACAGTCTTCGACACGCCGGAAGATGCAGCACCGACGATCGCTGTGACGTTCTGTGAGAGAAGGTCAGTGACGGACACGGTTGCGGTGTCCGTGGTGGTGTCACCCGAGTCGCGG
Source organism: Salinibacterium sp. (assembly GCF_031364185.1). Classification (NCBI taxonomy): domain Bacteria; kingdom Bacillati; phylum Actinomycetota; class Actinomycetes; order Micrococcales; family Microbacteriaceae; genus Salinibacterium; species Salinibacterium sp. Next base: position 21,116 of record NZ_JANLVV010000141.1, read on the forward strand.
TACTGGACATCAACGGTGATGTCGAGATTCGCGGCATTTATTTCCTTGACGGCGAGCGCTACACCAGCTTCCTCGGGCGGGCCGAGGAACGCGAGGGTTCCACTCTGCGGGAGGATCGTGCCGATCTTGAGGGCGATGGGCTCACGGGGGCCAGCCGATGCTCCGCCGCCGGTGTCGGCCGGTGCGGCACAGCCGCTGAGGACGAGGGCACTCACGCCGACGATGGCAGCGCCACCGAGAATCGACTTGAGGGGCCGCGAGCGCGAGGCCGTTGCCTTCACGAATACGCTCATGTTGCTCCTTGCAATTGAAATGTGGTGGGACGCAGCTCCGCAGAGCAGAGCTGTCCTGTCAAGATATTCGGACGCGTCCCTATTCGCAATACGGTGGGGTTACAGGGCTGTAACACCGCCAGATCGTTACATTCCGTTATCTGGCCCGCCCGGGAAGAAAACGTGCCCGAAGTGCGTGTCGGCGGTGCCACTCGACTGCGTCAGCGCGCGGTGGCACGGCGCTGCCGCCCGGAGTGGATGAACATATCGACAGTCAGGATGGCGAGGGCCAGCCATACGATCCCGAACCCGAGCCATCGCTGCGGTGGCATCTCCTCACCCAGCACGACCACGCCAATCAACAACTGCATGATGGGCGCGATGTACTGCACGAGCCCCATGTACGTCAACGGGAGCCGACGTGATGCCGCCGCGAACAGGATGAGCGGCACCGCCGTGGCCACACCAAGGCCGAGCATCAGCGCGGTATGCGCAGGGCCCTCAGAGCCAATGGTGAGGCCGCCCGTCGCGCCGACGACGATGAGAGCGACGGCGGCGAGTGGGGCAAGCACAGCCGTTTCGATCGTGAGTCCGCTGATGGCGTCAGCTCTCGGCCCCACGCGCTTCTTGACCAGGCCGTAGATGCCGAAACTGAAGGCCAGGGTGAGTGCGATCCACGGGAACGAGCCGTACCCGATCGCGAGAATGAGCACCGCCACCGAACTGACTCCGATCGCCACCCACTGCAGGGCGCGAAGTTTCTCCCGCAGCACGACGACGCCCAGGAGCACCGTCACGATCGGGTTGGTGAAATATCCGAGGGATGCCTCAACGACATGCCCCGAGACGCTCGCGAACACATAAACCAGCCAGTTCACGAGGATGAGCACCCCGGCGAGCGCGAGGGCGACCATGGTGGCTCGATCACGCAGGATGGCGAGCAACCGCGGCCATCCACGGGTCAGTGTGATCAGGATCGCGCAGAACAGCAGGGACAGCACGATGCGCCAGGCCACGATCTCGATGGCTCCGGCGGGCTGCAGCGACACAAACAGCACGGGCAGAAAGCCCCAGAGAACGTATGAGCCGATCGCGAATGCGAGCCCGGGTCGTGACACCCGATCATCCATGACGGTGGTAGGCAGCACTGGTCCAGCCTAGGTGGGCGCAGGTACGCAAAAGACCCCGTGGCAGGGCCACGGGGTCTTTTGGCAGGACTTGCCCGAAGGCAGCCCTTAGGTCTGATCTAGCGGACTACGACCGCCAGTACGTCGCGAGCCGACAGCACAAGCAGGTCTTCGCCCCCGTACTTGACCTCGGTGCCGCCGTACTTGGAGTAGATGACCTTGTCACCGACTGCGATATCGAGCGGAACGCGGTTGCCGTTATCGTCAATGCGGCCGGGGCCCACAGCGACGACCTCGCCCTCCTGGGGCTTCTCCTTCGCGGTGTCAGGAATGACAAGACCCGACGCGGTGGTCGTTTCTGCCTCTACCTGCCTGATGACGATTCGATCTTCGAGCGGCTTGATGGACACCGACACGGTTGACCTCTGCTTTCTAGAAAACTTGGGTTGGCACACTCCCTGTGAGAGTGCCAAGCCAACTATAAGGCCTCGTTGGCACTCGATCAACGTGAGTGCCAGAACAATCCACTTCGTTCCGAACTATCGGCGGTTCACCGCTACCGTGAAGGAATGGATCAGACCGAGCTTCGCGAACTCTTCTCCATCGAAGGGCTGCGACTTCTCGACTCCCTGCCGCCGTTTGACTCGACCGCCGATGTGGTGCGGACGGTGTCTGAACTGCGTAAGGCCGGCCACCCTGCTGGCCTGGTTGCCGCTGTGCTCAACCAAGCCCGGCTACGCCACAGAGCGCAGGCAAAATTCGGGTCGTTCGCGGACCGCATGCTGTTCACCGAGGCCGGGCTCGAGCAGGCGACCCGGCTGGGCGTTGCGGCACACCATGCGGGTCGATTCTCGGATGCGGGCGTGAAGTGGGTGGCCGATCTCGGCTCCGGTATCGGCTCCGACGCGCTTGCCATCGCCGCACTCGACCTGGAAGTGACCGCCGTGGAACGCGACGAGGTAACAGCGGCAATCGCCGCGTACAACCTGGCGCCGTGGTCTAACGCGCGAGTCGAACACGCGGCAGCGGAGGAGGTCGACCTCGCCGGAGTCGACGGCATCTACCTCGACCCGGCCCGACGTGACGGCGCCCGCAGGCTGAGGGACCCTGGCGACTGGTCGCCATCCCTCGACTTCGCATTCGGGCTGGCGGAGCTGTATCCGACGGGCATCAAACTGGGGCCGGGCATCGATCGGGAGCTGATCCCTGATTCGGCGGAGGCGCAGTGGGTGTCGGTCGACCGTGACGTGGTCGAACTCGGGCTCTGGTTCGGCGCAGTGGCCCGGCCGGGAGTGCGCCGCGCCGCACTCGTGATCAGCGATTCAGGAACCGCAGAGCTGACAGCGGCCGACGACAGCGCGGATGTCGACCCAGGGGAGCTCGGCGAATTCGTGTACGAGCCCGATGGCGCGGTCATCCGGGCCAGGCTCATTGGCGATCTGGCGCGCACGATCGGTGGCCGGATGCTCGACCAGTCCATCGCGTATGTGACCTCCGACACGGCCCACATGACACCGTTCGCCAGCTGCTTCCGCGTTATCGAAGAGTTTCCCCTCGATAAGCGGACCCTGAAGCGTGAGATCGCATCGCGCGGAATTGGATCCTTGGAGATAAAGAAGCGCGGAGTCGACATCGACCCTGCCCAGTTTCGCATGGCGCTGGCCCCGAAGGGCGACGCGAGCGGCACCCTTATTCTCACCCGGGTAGCAGCACAGCGTCGGGCGCTGCTGGTGGAGCGAGTAACAGCAGTCTGACCGCGGACTTGCGGGCGTTACTTCCATCGACTGTGCACAAAATGTGGCTATCGTCGTGGGCGTAACCGCAGAATGCGCACTTTCGACGGGGAATCCGGGCGTGCCAGCAGGTCGCGAGCTGGCGGATAGGGTCTCTTACGAGCTGGCGGAGATACCTACGAGGATGGCGATGATCACGAATAGGCCGGTAGCCAACCCAATCGCGACCCCCACGTAGCCGGTGATGAGCCCGGTCACCCAGAATCCTTTCGCCCAGGGCTGGCGCCTCTGAGCGATGTGTCCGGTGATTACGCCCGCCAATGCCAGCAAGAATCCGAGTCCGATGAGCGCTCCGAGCAGTCCGGCGATGCCGCAGATCATCGAGATGATGCTGAGGGTCTGGGGCGGCCCCGCGGCGGCGACCGCAGAGGGGTTGGGCTGGCCCGTGGGTGGCCCGTATGCGGTCGGCACATCTGCGGACGGTGGGGACGGCGCGCCATACGCGGGCGACTGCCCGGGTGTCGCATACGGGTTTGGGTGTTCCGCGCCTAGTGACGCGATGGCGGGCTCGGCCGCGACGGGGAGCGGTACCGGCGGCGCGGCGGCGGGCGATGCGGCCAGTGGAGCTGGCTCGACGGGGGCTGGCAATGGCGGAGGGATCGTGGCATCCGGAACCACGGCAGGTGTTTCAAAACCCGCCACCATCTCGTGCGGTGGCACAGGTACGGGCGGAATTTCGCTCGCGGGCTTCTTGCCTGCCATGACTACTCCTTCGGTCGATGCGTGTCAGCACTGCCAGACGCGCGGGCGCGCCACCTGCTCGCGCGTGCAGGCAACCGCAAAAATCGTGGCTTAGCTGGCTAGTACGAGGAGTAGCCGTTCGTGCCTGCAGCCACTAATATACCGATCCACACGATGGTGAGTATCACGACGACGACGATTCCGATGTAGCCCACAATCAGGCCAATAATTGCCAGGACGTTACCTTGCTCTCCCGTTTTTTTGATCTGGTTGAGTGCGATGTGACCAGTGATGATCCCGGCGAGATGGATGCCGATGACCGAGGCGACAAGGGAGATGATGGCGAGGGTATTCCACTTCGGGGCTGCTGGCGCTCCGCCTGCCGCGTAGGGCTGCTGGGGGGCGGAGTACGGGGTGGGTTCAGTCATGGTGAAGCTCCTTTTAGTGGTGGTGCCAAGGGGGCGTTGCCATCGTTGCAGCGTCTCGCGGGCGTGTCAATGTGGGCGCCCGCGGTGTTACGCCTGGATGACGGTGACCGGCAGAGTCGAGTCCGCACCGAAGCTGAGCGTGGACGGGGCGTGACCGGCCATGATCAACTGGGCGCCGAGGGCAGCGATCATCGCCCCATTATCGGTGCAGAGCGCGAGCGGCGGTATGCGAAGCCGGATGCCGGCGGCCCCGCACCGCTCGGCCGCAAGCTCTCGGACCCTCGCGTTTGCCACCACTCCACCGCCCAGCAGGAGTCTCGGAACACCGAGGTCGTTGCACGCCGCCACGGCCTTGGTCAGCAGCACATCGACGACCGCCTCCCGGAAGCTCGCCGCGACATCCGCTATCGGCAGCTCCGCTCCAAGATCCTGTTGATGCTCAACCCAGCGCGCCACCGAGGTCTTCAGCCCGGAGAATGAGAAGTCGTAGCGGTGCTTCTGCATGTCCTTGGGCTGGCTGAGTCCGCGGGGGAATCGGATCGCCGTCGGGTTGCCACCTTCGGCAACCCTGTCAATGTGCGGACCGCCCGGGTACGGCAAGCCGAGCAGACGCGCAACCTTATCGAACGCCTCCCCCGCCGCGTCGTCGATGGTCTCGCCGAGGAGTTCGACATCGGAGACGAGATCGCGCACCAGCAGGAGCGAAGTGTGGCCGCCGGAAACGAGAAGCGCGATGGTCGGATAATCGAGCGGTTCGCTATCGGTGAGGAGGTCGGCGCCGACATGGCCAACGAGATGATTGACCGCGTAGATCGGCTTGTCGAGGGAGACCGCGAGCGCCTTGGCCGCGCCGACACCGACCATCAGGGCGCCGGCGAGGCCCGGCCCGCTGGTCACCGCGATGGCATCCAACTCGGCGAGCTCGATTTTCGCTTCGGCGAGCGCCTGCTCGATCGCGGGCACGAGTGCCTCGAGGTGCGCTCGCGCGGCCACCTCGGGTACCACGCCTCCATATCTGGCGTGTTCATCCATCGACGATGAGATCACGTTGGCGAGGAGCGTTGTGCCTCGTACGATCCCGATTCCCGTCTCATCACAGCTTGTCTCTATGCCCAGCACCAGTGGACTAGTCATGCCAGCCCCACCTTCGGTGCGACGATGGCCAGTCGCATGATGAGCGCGTCAACGCCGTCAGGCTGGTAGTACTTAGGACGCTCGGCGATCTGCTCGAAGCCAAGATCACGGTACAGCGCCTGGGCGCCTGGGTTGTCGGCGCGCACCTCAAGAAATACCTCTGTGGCGCCTCGATCTCGAGCTTCACTGATCAGCTGGTGCATCAGCACCCGACCGAGGCCCCTGCCGCGTGCAGTAGCGACCACGGCAATGGTCTGGATGTCGGCCTGCGGTTCGCGCATCGGCGCGCGCAACCCCGCATATGCCTCAATGAGCATGGAATTCTCGGGCGGAAAGGCGACGAGATAGTACCCGTGCCGATCGGCAAGTTCGGCACGCATGATCTCGGGCGACCACGCGTCGGTCGTGAACACGGCGCGCTCGATTGCCATGATGGCGTCGAGGTCGTCGACGGTCGCACGCCGCAATTGCCAAGTCACGAGGTCACCCGCTTCGGCCCGTTCGACACGGTGACGTCAGGCGAGCGCAGGTACAGCGCCGCGGGCGTGCCGTCGAACGCACCAGAGAAGCTACGGCCATGAGTGTGCATAGTTTCGGCGAGCATCCCGAGGGCTCCGGCCGACACCGTGCGGGCCTCCACCAGCCGGTAGCTCCCGAACGCGGGAACCGTGGCCGCGAGCTCGTCGACCCTGGCCAGGGACGGGCCGTGGGTGCGAATCGGGAGGCCTGCGGCATCCGAACCCGCATAGGTCGACCAGTAGACCTCGTGCCTGCGGGCATCGGTGGCGACCAAGGTCGGTTGACCGCACCCGAAGGCAATTGCGTCGTGGCTGACCATCGGGATTATCGTGGTGCCGGCCCCCAGGGCGAACGCGCGTGCGGCCGCGATCCCGACCCGAAGCCCCGTGAACGGGCCGGGGCCCATGCCAGCGACCACTCCCGACAGGGCGGAAACGGCGGTGCCTGAATCCGCCAGGCAGGCCGCGATGAGGGTGCCGATTACCTCGGCATGCCGGCGCGTGTCATCGGAAGAATGCTCGGACAGGATGCCGGCATCGCGGTCGACAATCGCCACGCTGGTGCCGGCTGAGGTATCAATGGCCAGCAGCATCGAACCACCCCCAGTGCGACCAGCGCGGCCCATGGCCGGCGAGACTAACCTGCCGCGGCTCGACCTCGGCCTCGATGTCGCCGCCGTGTGGGCGGTCTATGTCGATCTCGAGCCACGATTCGGCAACGCCATCGAGCATCCCGGCACCCCACTCGACCACCACGATGGATGCCTCGTAGTCGATGTCGAGGTCATCAAGTTCCCGTGCGCTCCCCAGCCGGTACGCATCGACGTGCACGAGTGCCGGGCCTGCCAGCCGCGCATGCGTCCGGGCGAGCACGAACGTGGGACTGGTCACGGCCCCGCGCACGCCGAGGGCCTCCCCGATGCCCCTGGTCAGCGTCGTCTTGCCGGCGCCAAGCTCACCGTTGAGCAGCAGGAGGTCGCCCGCGACCAACTCTGCCGCGATCGTCGCCCCCAGCCGGGCCATCAATTCTGGAGTTTCGATGACGGTCGACCGCGTGTTCACGGCGTGTACCTGCGCGTCACGCGAGGGCCAATGCGCGTCACGATCTCGTAATTGATGGTGCCGGATGCCTCGGCCCACTCCCCCACGGAGGGCACGCCTGTGGCAGGGTCGCCGAAAAAGATTGCTCGATCCCCCACCGCGACGGCGTCATCCCCGACGTCGACAACCACCTGGTCCATGGCAACCCGTCCCGCCACCGTGTAGGTGATCCCGTTGATGCTCACGGGGCCCGCCCCCGATCCCAGGCGAGGGATGCCGTCGGCGTAGCCCAGCGGCACCAGCGCGAGCGTGGTGTCGCGGGGTGCCACGTAGTCGTGGCCATAGGAGACGCCGGTGCCCGCGGTGACTCGCTTGACGGAGACGATCGTTCCGCTGAGCCGCATCGCCGGGATCAGCCCCAGCGCTGTCGTGTGCGTGTCATCGAACGGGGATAGCCCGTATGCCGCGATCCCGAGCCGAACCAGGTCGAATCTGGAGCCGGGTAACGTCAGCGCGGCTCCCGTGGCGGCGATGTGGGCCAGCTCGGGTTCGACTCCGAACGACCCGGCGACGGCCAGCGCGTCCTCGAATAGCAGCACCTGTGCGGCGTCGCCATCCATTCCGGCGCCGGCCAGGTGGCTGAAAATTCCCCGAACCACGATGCGTCCGGCTCGCTGGTGGGCGGCCGCGGCCTCGAAGAATGCCGCCCAATCCCGCGGCGCCGCGCCATTTCGACCCAGCCCGGTATCGACCTTGAGGTGCACCTGCGCGACTCCGGATGCCGCGGCCACCCGGTCAAGCTGCGCGAGGTAGCTCACTCCGAGGTCGACCCGCGCGGCCACCGCCTCGTCGAAGTCCTGGGCGGGATCGTGAAGCCAGGCGAGCATTGGGGTGTCGATACCCGCGGAACGTAGCTGCAGGGCCTCGTCAATATCGACGACACCGAGCCAGTCGGCGCCGCCCAGCACCGCGGCGCGCGCGGCGGGGGCGGCGCCGTGACCGTATCCATTGGCCTTGACGATTACCATCGTGCGAACTCCGCCGACGGCCCTGCGGAGGGTCTCGACGTTTGCTTCGATGGCACCGAGGTCGACGAGCGCTTCGCGCATCATGGCGACGACTCAACGATCACGTACGCGATGGCAACGCCCGCATCGTGGCTCATCGACAGGTGGATGGCGGTGATGCCCTTCGACTCGGCAATCGCCTGGGTCGAGTCTCTGAGGTCGAAGCCGGGATTGCCCAGAGCGTCAGATACCACTCTCATGTCGTGCCAGGTGACGCCGGTCGAGTCGCCCAGCGCCTTGATGAGTGCTTCCTTGGCGGCGAACCTGCCCGCGAGGGATCGAAGCGGCATTGGCTTGCCGTCCTTCATCTGTTCGCTCTCAGCGAACAAACGCGACTGCAGCGTGGGAGTACGAAGAAGTCCGCGTTCGAAGCGGGCAATATCCACCAGGTCAACGCCGATGCCGACGATCATGTTTACCTACCCGAACGCGTTACTCGACGGTCACAGACTTGGCCAGATTTCGCGGCTGGTCCACATCCAGCCCCTTTGCCGCAGCCAGCTCCATCCCGAAGATATGAAGTGGCACGACGGCCAGGAACGGCTCGAACAGAGAACCTGCGAGGGGGATCGGAATGACCTCGTCGGCAAACGGCAACACGGCGGCATCCCCCTTCTCGGCGATCGCGATCACCCTGGCACCGCGCGCGCGGATCTCCTGGATGTTGGAGACGACCTTGGGATGAAGCGACTGCGGGTCGCGCGGGCTCGGCACCACCACGATCACCACCTGGCCCGGCTCGATCAGGGCGATCGGGCCGTGTTTCAGCTCGCCGGCGGCAAATCCTTCGGCGTGGATGTACGCCAGCTCTTTGAGCTTGAGTGCACCCTCGAGAGCTACCGGGTATCCCACGTTACGGCCGAGAAAGAGCACGGACTGGGTGTCGGTCATCCAGTGCGCCAGCTGGCCGATTTCGGCTTGCGACACACTCAGCACCTCCGAGATCTTGTCGGGTATGGCCTGCAACTCCACCACATTCTCGCGGATTTGCTCGTCGGTTTGAGTGCCGCGTACCTTCGCCAGGTGCAGGCCGACAAGGTAGAGCGCGGTAACCTGGGCGAGGAATGCCTTGGTCGAGGCGACCGCAACCTCCGGGCCGGCGTGCGTATAGACGACCGCATGTGACTCGCGTGGGATGGTCGCGCCCTGCGTGTTGCAGATCGAGAGCACCCGAGCTCCCGCCTTCGTCGCGTGCTGCACGGCCATGAGGGTGTCCATGGTCTCACCGGACTGGCTGATCGAGATCACCAGAGTTCGATCGGTGATGATGGGATTGCGGTAGCGGAACTCGTGCGACAGTTCGACATCCACGGGAATTCGAGACCACTCCTCGATCGCATACTTGCCGAGCATTCCGGCATAGGCGGCCGTGCCGCAGGCCACGATGACGATGCGGTCGATTCCGGCGAGGGCAACGTCACCGATCGGGTCGAGCTCCTTAAGAGCGATAAGGCCATCGTGCACGCGCCCCAGGATGGTGTTGGCCACAGCCTCGGGTTCTTCGCTGATCTCTTTCGCCATGAAGCTCGACCAGCCGCCCTTCTCCGACGCGGAAGCATCCCAGGCGATATCGAACTCCTCGGCCTCCACCGCGATTCCGTCGAAGTCGGTGATCAGCACCGAATCG
>NZ_JANLVV010000143.1:0-13660 GCF_031364185.1 Salinibacterium sp.
TCCATCAATCGGCCCGCCGACTCGACCGCAGCGATCGCCTCAGCAACCGGATAGGGGCCGCATCCATCGCCGAGCAGGTCAATCAGGACAGCCAGTTCGCGCGCAACCACATCCACCTGAGCGGTGATGGCGCTACCTTGATTCATATTTCACTATAGCACACATTCGAATATATGTTCTACCAAAGTAGCACAAAGAATGTCGGCCCTACGGCATGGTCGCGAGATCAAATTTGGGCGCTGCATGACCCGGAGCCCCGCAGGACCCGGAGTGCCGCACGGCGTGAGTCATCGTTGCCGCGAATGGTCCACAACCGGAATGTGGCGTAACATAAAGAGGTTGCCCTCTCGAGGGCGACCGCACCGCATCCATTGGATGTCGGGAGAGCTGGCCAACACGGGCCAGCTCGAAGAGAAAAGGAAAATAATGGCACCGAAAAAGAAGGTCACGGGTCTGATTAAGCTTCAGATCCAGGCCGGCGCCGCTAACCCCGCACCGCCCATCGGGCCTGCGCTGGGCCAGCACGGCGTTAACATCATGGAGTTCTGCAAGGCGTACAACGCGGCGACAGAGTCGCAGCGTGGCAACGTCATCCCTGTAGAAATCACCGTCTACGAAGACCGTTCGTTCACGTTCATCCTGAAGACCCCGCCGGCCGCCGAGCTTATCAAAAAGGCCGCAGGAGTGGCCAAGGGTTCGGGAACTCCCCACACCGTTAAGGTCGCGAAGCTCACCAAGGAGCAGGTTCGCACCATCGCCGAGCAAAAGATGGTCGACCTCAACGCCAACGACGTCGAGGGCGCGATGAAGATCATCGCCGGGACCGCACGCTCAATGGGAATCACGGTGGAGGCATAATGTCCAAGAATTCCAAGGCATACCGCGCCGCCGTCGACAAGATCGAAGATGGCAGGTTTTACACCACCACCGAGGCCGTCGCCGTCGCCCGTGAGACCGGATCGAAGAAATTCGACTCCACGGTCGAGGTCGCGCTGAAGCTCGGTGTCGACCCCCGTAAAGCAGACCAGATGGTGCGTGGCACCGTTATCCTGCCGCACGGAACCGGCAAGACCGCCCGCGTCATCGTCTTCGCCACGGGGCCGGCAGCAGACGCCGCCATCGCTGCGGGCGCTGACGAAGTCGGTGGTGCTGAGCTCATCGAGAAGGTGGCTGGGGGCTACACGTCGTTCGACGCCGCCGTCTCGACTCCCGAGCTCATGGGCCAGGTTGGTCGACTCGGCAAGGTGCTCGGCCCCCGTGGCCTCATGCCCAACCCGAAGACCGGCACCGTGACCCAGGACACCGCGAAGGCCGTCTCCGAGATCAAGGGCGGAAAGATCGAGTTCCGTGTCGATAAGCATTCGAACGTGCATTTCGTCGTGGGCAAGTGCGGCTTCACGCACGACCAGCTGAGCGAGAACATCAAAGCTGCGATCGATGAGATCGTGCGCTCCAAGCCCAGCTCGTCCAAGGGCCGCTACATCACCAAGGGAACCGTGTCGACGACGTTCGGCCCCGGCATCCCGCTCGACGTCAACTCGCTGGCGTAGTTCCGCACCAGTAGATTCGAATCAGTCGATTCGAATCACAGGAGGGGTCGATTTCGGTCGGCCCCTTTTCTGTACCCGCTCCCATCCGCCCAGCGGATCACGGCCCGCCCACACTCGACCGCATCCTTCCGCATCCTTCCGAAATGACGGAGATCTCATGTCACACGTTCCAGATTCTGCGGCAGGGCTTGTAGACGCCGAGCACAGTCCGTCATTTCAGACGGTGGCGGTGCGGCGCGCGGTTCGGGATGACGCGGCGTTGCTTCATCGGGTCGCCGCCGAAACCTTCCCGCTGGCCTGCCCTACGGGCACCCTCCCCGAGAGCATTATCGCGTTTGTCGCGGAGAATCTGTCGGAACGCTCGTTCGAGGGCTACCTGGCCGACCCGGCCCGGGAACTGTTCATCGCCGAGGTGGAGGGTGACGCGGCCGGCTACTCGATGGTGGTGCACGGCGAGCCGACGGATGCCGACGTCGTGGCATCCATCACGCTGCGGCCCACAGCAGAGCTGAGCAAGCTCTATGTGCGGGAGGCCCACCACGGCGGGGGAATCGCCGCGGCACTGGTCGAGGCCGTGGTGTTGGCGGCGGCGGCTCGGGGGGCGCGGTCGGTCTGGCTCGGGGTCAACGACGAGAACCTCCGCGCGAATCGGTTCTACGAGAAGAGCGGCTTCGAGAAGGTGGGAACCAAGTTCTTCAGGCTGGGCGAAAGGTTCGAGAGCGATTTCGTGAGGGAGCGGCGCCTCGATGATGGCAACCGCGCCGTGATCCCCGGGTCGTCGAGGTAGCTGGCCCACGACGCGAACGGCAGGGCCGCGGGTGACTCTACCGAGGACCGCTCGCCACGTACCGGTGCTGGACCCCGCCGAGGTCACTCACGGAAAAAGAGCAGCTCCCCTGAGTCAGCGCCGTTACGGCGGTGTCACGTCGCCGCACACTATGAACGCCACTAGTCTTCGAACATGAAGCTTCTGTTTGCCGTGCTCCGCACTGTCGCCGGTGTCGCTGGTCTTGCCGCAGTGATCTCCACATTTGCCGACACAGCATCCCGTGTCGCGATCAATCCCTTCAACTTCTTCGGGTATTTCACGCTCCAAAGCAACATCCTGACCGCGGTGGTTCTCCTCACCGCTGCTGCAATGACCTTCCAGGGACGTAAGCAATCGCGAGGGCTCATCCTTGCCCGGGGCTGTGTCACGACCTACATCGTCATCGTCGGCGCGGTGTACAACACCCTTTTGGTTGGCACGCCCGGTGGTGGCGGAGTCGAGCTGCCGTGGGCCAACTTCGTGCTCCACATCGCGGTGCCCCTCTATGTCGCCGTTGACTGGGTCTTCTTTGGTGATCGCACCCGGCTGCCGTGGAACAAATTCTGGATCGTGCTGGTGTACCCCATCGTGTGGCTTGTCGTCGTGCTGGCGCGGGGGGCGACAGATGGATGGGTGCCATATCCCTTCCTCAACCCCGCGCTCGGCTATGGCGTTGTCGCGATGTACGGGGTCGGGATCGCGGGGGCGATCGGTCTCGTCGGTGCCGGAGTCTGGGCACTGAGCCGCGTGCGCATCCTGAAGCCGTAGTGGGCGTACCGCAGCGCACGGCATCTTTGCGCAGGGCTGAGCTTGGGGCATCCATTCTCGGATGCCTGCTGGTGCTCGCCTCGCTGGTGATCATCTGGACGGCGAGACTGACCGTTGCGCGGGAGTTGTACGTCAGCGAACTGGGCGCGGAGGGGATGCCCACTGCTGGCTGGTTTGAGGCTGCTCTGCTTCTGCTGGTTGTCGGAGGCAGCGCTATCGCCTGGGCCGGTCGGCGCGTACGGTCCGTGGCGAGGGTGCTGCGTATTGGTGGTCCGTCGATCTCGCTGTGGGTTGCGTGTGCGCTGTTTTTTTTCGCCTCCCAGGTTTCCTGCACGGCCGGATGTCCGGTGCCATACGGATCGACCTTCAACCCGCAGGATTTCGCGCACACTCTCGCCGCGGTGCTAGCGTTCGCCGCGGCCTGCTGGGCAATGTTGCAGTCATCATTTGCGCAGAACCATAGGGTTTTAGCGTTGTTCTCGAGGGTCACCGGAATCATGGTTGCTGTGATTGCCGCCACCGGCGGGCTGTTCTCACTGTTCCGCTTCCAACAGGAGTTGGGCAGCAGGATGGAGTTCGTCGCCACCACTCTCGCTATCGCCTGGCTCGTCGTGTTCGGGGCCGTGTTGGCCGCCGGCCGGCTTCGAACCGGTGCCGCTCTAGGGTTTCATGAGCCCCAGCAGGCGGTTCGCGAATCCTACTAAGACGTGGATCTCGTTGTCGTCGCGTTCAACCCAGCGACATTCGGGCTCGGCGTTGACGGGCACGAACTCGCTGTGCTGCTCCCACACCACGAGCGTGCGCTCCGCCCCGAGCACGTACTGTTGCCACCAGACTTGCCGAAGATATGACCGAGGGATGCTCCGCCAGGCGTGCCCCGTCGTCTTGATCTCAGCCAGTACCACCGTCCCATTGTGCACGGCGACGCCGTCCGGAGTGGCGAGGTGAAGCGGTTGCCGGTCGGCGTGGAATAACGTCGAGCTGGGCTCGATCCTGTGCCTGGCTCGCACCCAGCGCGCGATCTCTGGCTCGCGTGCCCTGCCGTGGTCCGTGTACGCGTTGCCGCCGAAGCCCGAGCCGAGAAGTTTGTCCTGGAGAACAGACTGCAGTGCTCGCTCACTGGAGAACCTGGCCGCATCGGTAGCGGTGACGCCGCGGCTGCGAGCGCGGAACCATGACACGCGATCGTCGGAGTTGGCCACCACCCGATCCCGATGATCGGGGGCAGGCAACTCCCAAAGATCGAGTTCGGGCTGCATGCTCACCCCGTCATTGTCCCTCACACACCGGACACCCCACGGCAGCCCCGCGGCAGTGACCATTCCTGCCGCCCACATCGACGTGGCATCCCTGCCCGGGCGGTGTGATCATGTCGCCGCTCATAGCAGACTCATAGGAAAGCGCGGATACTGGGATTATGACCGATTCACGCCACCGCACGGCTATCGCGCAGCCGAAGCTCACCCGGGCCGATGGTGGCGCCATTCGAGCCGTGGTGGTCGATGACGAGGATTCACTCACCGACCTTCTGTCGATGGCATTGCGCTACGAGGGGTGGGATGTGCGGCTCGCCGCTGATGGTCAGAAGGCCCTGAGCACTGTTCGCGAATTCCGACCGGATGTCATCGTGCTCGACATCATGCTGCCCGATATTGACGGGCTGACCGTGCTCTCGCGATTGCGCGCCGACGGCATCCACACGCCGATTCTCTTTCTGACCGCCAAAGACTCGATGGATGATCGAATTGCGGGCCTCACCGTCGGGGGCGACGACTACGTCACCAAGCCGTTCAGCCTCGAGGAGGTGGTGGCGCGCCTTCGCGGTCTCCTCCGGCGATCAAGCCTGACGCTGTCTTCCTCCGACCAATCGGTCATCGAGGTCGGTGATTTGGTGCTCGATGAGGAGAGCCACGAAGTTCGACGCGCCGGCACTCTCGTCGAGCTCACCGCTACCGAGTTCGAGCTGCTGCGTTTTCTCATGCGCAATCCCCGTCGGGTGCTCAGTAAAACGCAAATTCTCGACCGAGTTTGGAGCTATGACTTCGGCGGGCGTTCCAGTGTCGTCGAGATCTACATCTCTTACCTGCGCAAAAAGATCGATTCGCTGGGCCCGGCGATGATCCATACTGTTCGCGGGTTCGGCTACGTGTTGAAGCCCGCAGGATGACTCGACTCACCCTGAAGCGCAGGCTCGTGCTCGGTATCGCTGCGCTACTCACCGCCATGACAGTGGTGATCGGGGTCGTGAGCGTGCTCGCGCTCCACGGGTTCCTCATGAATCGCCTGGACGCGCAACTCGCAGCGGCGACCAATCGGTCGCAGGGCGCCTACGATAAGCCAGCCCGGGATCCCGACGACAACGGCGCCAAGCCTCCACCCGAACAATTTCTCGCGCTGTCGGGTCAGCCCGAAGGAACCCTGGGGGCCATCATCGGCCCGGGCGCCGTGTTCAGCCCCGGTGTTCTCGATTCCGACGGAAGTGTCATTCCCATTCGATCGGGCAGGCTCAACCTGCTGCTGGCTGTGGCCAAGAATGGCACCCCTTCGACGATCGATCTCGGCGAGAAGCTAGGGCAGTACCGGGTGGTCGTCCAGCCCAGCGTGGCCGGTGGAGACGCCCTGGCCATCGGCCTCCCGCTGAAAGATGTCCAGGACACGGTAGCGCGCCTGGCGATACTTATTGCCGGGATCGGCCTCGCGGGTGTGGTGTCGGGCGTCGTTGCGGGTGTCGTGATCGTTCGCCGCGCACTGCGCCCCCTTGAGCGCGTCGCAGCGACCGCGACGAGAGTGTCTGAGCTTCCGCTGGACCGCGGTGACGTGGCGCTCGCTGTGCGGGTGCCCGACGCGGATGCCGACCCCGCGACGGAGGTTGGCGCCGTGGGCTCGGCTCTGAATCGCATGCTGGAGCATGTGGCATCCGCCCTCGAATCGCGCCAGGCGAGCGAAAATAAGGTGCGTGCTTTCGTGGCGGATGCCAGCCATGAACTTCGAACCCCCTTGGCCTCGATCAGGGGCTATTCCGAATTGACCAGGCGCGGAAACCACGCGCTCCCTGACGATGTCATCCATGCCATGGGGCGGATTGAGTCAGAGTCGGTGCGTATGACCTCCCTGGTCGAAGATCTGTTGTTGCTCGCCAGGCTCGACGAGGGCAACAGGATCGACGCAATCGAGGTTGACCTGGGGCAGCTGGTGGTTGATGCGGTGGGCGATGCCGAAGTGGCGGGGCCCACCCACCAGTGGTCGGTGCAGGTTCCGGATGAGGTCCTGCTCATCCAGGCCGACCCCGGTCGGCTGCACCAGGTGATCGCCAACCTGCTCACCAACGCGAGAACCCACACGCCCGCGGGAACCCTCGTGTCGGCTCGTCTTGGTGTGGTCGGCAACGAGATCACGATCGAGGTTCGCGATGATGGACCGGGAATCGACGAGGCGCTGGTGCCCACCATCTTCGAGAGATTCGTGCGCGGAGACAGTTCGCGCTCCCGCGCCAGGGGAAGCACCGGGCTGGGGCTTGCGATCGTGAGCGCGGTGGTTGAGGCGCATGGCGGCCGGGTCGAAGTGCGAAGTGTGCCCGGCGACACGGTGTTCCGGGTCATCCTGCCCACGCGCAGTGACTGAACCCGCCGCCGCTCCATTTGCGTCACACCCCGGATTCGCCTAGTCTTACCGAAGCCAAAGACCGCAGGTCTCCGAGTGTGCGAAAGCACACGAAGAACCAAGTGTCGCGAAAGCGATAGCCAGCGCAGGTGTGTGAAGAAGTTTCTCGGGCAAGCCTAGGTCAGTCCGATTCTCAGCTCCGTGCTCCTGCGAATGCAGCCAGCCGGAGCTTTTTTAGTTCCAGGATGATGCATATCGATGCGGTTATGTACCGATGCGGTTCTCTATCGACGCGGTTCTGCGGCAGTCCAATCCACAAATTAGGGAGCACCATGGCGAACAAGGAAGCATCAGTCGCCGAGTTGACGGAGAAGTTCCGCACCTCGACCGCTGTCCTGCTCACCGAGTATCGCGGACTCACTGTTGCCCAGCTCAAAACGCTGCGCATGTCACTGAGTGAGCACGCAACATACGCCGTGGTGAAGAACACGCTGACAAAGATCGCGGCTAACGCGGCAGGAATCTCGTCGTTCGACGAGGAGCTTGTCGGGCCCTCCGCGATCGCCTTCGTTCACGGTGACCCGGTCACCGCTGCGAAGACGCTGCGTGACTTTGCCAAGGCAAACCCTCTGCTGGTAGTCAAGGGCGGTTACTTCGACGGTAACCCTCTCAGCGCCGAAGAGGTTATCAAGCTCGCCGATCTAGAAACCAGGGAAGTGCTCCTCGCGAAGTTCGCGGGAGCAGCCAAGGCTTCGCTATTCGGCGCCGCATATCTGTTCAACGCACCGCTGGCCAAGGCCGTTCGCACGGTCGAGGCACTGCGCGAGAAGCAGGCCTCCGAGCTCTAGCTCGGAATCAAGAGCACATCGCGCCTTCTGTGAAGCGCGGAAGAAATATCAATAAGGAGAAAATCATGGCAAAGCTGACAAGCGACCAGCTGATCGAAGCATTCAAGGAGCTCACGCTCATTGAACTCAGCGAGTTCGTCAAGAAGTTCGAGGAGACCTTCGAGGTCACCGCAGCAGCACCCGTCGCCGTTGCGGCCGCAGGTGGCGCCGCTGCCGTAGTCGAAGAGGTTGAGGAGAAGGATTCCTTCGACGTCATCCTCGAGGCTGCCGGCGAGAAGAAGATTCAGGTCATCAAGGAGGTGCGCGCTCTCACCAGCCTCGGCCTCGGTGAAGCGAAGGCAGTCGTTGATGGCGCTCCGGGCCCCGTACTTGAGGGTGTCAACAAGGAGACCGCCGAGAAGGCAAAGGCTCAGCTTGAAGAGGCTGGCGCCACGGTTACCCTCAAGTAACCACAGTGTCGCGTGAAGGCGCCGTTCCCATCGGGAACGGCGCCTTCGTCGTGTGGTCGTCGGCCTGATGTGTGGATGGGGCGGCCTATTCTCCGCAACCCACTCAATCCCCCCGATGGTGCCCCGAGATAATCTGCTGGTTGCGCACGACGGACGACCGCTTCATACTGAGGCTTGCCCCTACAGCCACTTCGACTGTGGGACACACCCATCAGACCCGCACGCCCCGCGCATGTAGAACCCCGACATGGTCAGCCTCACCCCGGGCTGGCACTGCACTCCGGCAGCGTTCGAGTTGAATCCCGAAAGTGCATACCCGAATGCATACACTCGATGATCGACTGGCGCCGTACCTCCACATCAGGGCCACACTGCGGTCCGTCTTGACACTCGTGCCCCCGTCGGCACTCTCAGACCCGGGCACGATGCCTCACGCGTATGGCGGGCTAAGGCTCCTCCAGCGCGGCATCGTGACCGCGGGGCCACACCTTCTCAAGCGTCGTTCGGGGACGCGCGAGGACTGACCCCGGAGAGCCCGGCCAGCGATCCTCCGGTTCGCTGGCCGGGCGTTTCCCTCTCACTTTCGACGGGCTTATCGTCGGAACGCTGCGGAATTACTCCACCGAGGGCGCGGTCGTGCTGTCACGCACCTCCAGTGACACGGGGTACGCATGCCACGTCGGCGCCGGCGCGCCGGGCCGCTGGAGCAGTTCGTCCATCACCAGGTCGACGGCCATTTTTCCCTGTGCATTGGGATGCTGCGCGAGAGTTGTCAGCCCAAACATCGCTGAGAGTTCATGGCCGTCGATCCCGATGACCGAGAGCTGCGAGGGAACCTGTATCCCCAACTGCCGAGCAGCGACAATCGTGCCGATCGCCACCTCGTCGGACCCAGCAACGATGGCGGTCGGTCTACTGCGAGGGTCAGCGAGCGCGGCCAGGGCTGCCGCAAAGCCGCCCTGCATGGAAACGTCGGCAGCCCTGAAGGCGTCAGTCCCACACGGCAGGCCCGCCGCCTCCATTGCCTTACGGAATCCAGCCTGCCGTTGGGTGTGCACCCTGAAATCCATCTCCTTCTGCCGGCTGCCACCGATGTGCATGATCCTGGTGTGACCCAGGCTGATGAGGTGGTTCGTGACAAGAGCAGCGGCGGCAACATCGTCGATACTGAGGGCCGCGATTCCGTCGCCAGGGCCGCCGATGCCGACGATGGGCTTGTCGAGGGAGCGCAGCAGCCTCACCTCATGGGGGGTGAGTTCGATACTCACCGCGATGACGGCATCCACTCGCTTTCTCATCAGAAAGTATTCGAAAAGACGCCGACGTTCGGTCTCATCTTCGCTGAGGCGATACAGCGTCAGGTCATAGCCGGCGGCGATGAGGGCGGATTCGATGCCTTCGAGAACTTCACCGAAATACCAGCGATTGATATGCGGAATGACAACACCCACGTTGCGGGTGCGCCCCGTCACGAGGCTCGATGCGTTCGACGACACCACGTAACCGATGGTCGCCGCAGCGGAGACCACTCGGTTGCGCGTCAGCTCCGAAACGTAGCCATTGCCGCTGAGGGCACGGGACGCGGTCGCCTTGGATACCTGCGCAAGACGGGCGACATCGCTGAGCGCGCTCATACTGCTCCCTTCCTCAATGACGGGTCGGCCACAGCCTAGTTGCGCTTGGCCTGCTGTGGAAACGGTTCCACACTTTCGGGGCGAGCGTGACCTAATTGTAGTGAGAGCGCTCCCAGCAAACCGCGGTGATGTGGCCCAATCGTTAGGCGCGAGTTCATGCCAAGCGCTTGCAATGCCTCCCAAGTTGGCTTAGCTTGTTTGTGGAACCGGTTCCCGATCAGGTGCGGTTCTTCCACGCAATCACATCCGCGTGACGTCACCATGGCGCTCGCGATCCACCCTCAACGAGGAGGAAGTATGAGTTTCACCGTGCAGCGAAAATTCACAGCACCACTGGCCGTACTCGCCGTAGCAGGGCTCGCGCTCGCGGGCTGCTCGAGCGACACAGGCGGCTCCAGCTCAGGTCCGGGCGATGCGGGCGATGCCGATGGCATCGTGACAATCTACGGAACGATTCAGGACACCGAGGCAGACCTGCTCAACGAGTCCTGGGCTGACTGGGAAAAAGCGAACAAGATCGACATTCAGTACGAAGGATCGAAAGAGTTCGAAGCTCAGGTCGGAACTCGCGCGCAGGGCGGCACCGCTCCTGATATCGGCATCTTCCCGCAACCCGGGTTGTTGGCCGATCTGGCGTCACGCGACTACATCCAACCAGCACCCGAGGGCGTCGCGGCTAACGTCGAGAAGAACTGGAGCAAAGACTGGGCCGGTTACGCGACTACCGGAGGCACCCTGTACGGCGCACCGCTCATGGCCAGCGTGAAGGGCTTCGTCTGGTACTCGCCAGCCCAGTTCAAGGAGTTGGGCGTTGAAGTTCCGACCACGTACCAGGAGCTTCTCGACGTGACCAAGACCATCCAGACGAAGATAGGGAAGGCACCCTGGTGCGTAGGTTTTGGCTCTGACGCTGCGACCGGATGGGTGGGAACCGACTGGGTAGAAGACCTCGTTCTGCGTCAGGCCGGCCCGGAGGTTTATGACAAGTGGGTCAAGCACGAGATTCCCTTCAATGACCCGGCCATCAAGGACGCGTTCGACTCGGTCGGTGACATTCTTCTGAACCCCGACTACGTTAACGCGGGGTTCGGTGACGTCAAATCGATCAACACGACGCCGTTCGGAGACCCGGCCCGTGCCCTCGGCGACGGCTCGTGCGCGATGACGCATCAGGCATCGTTCTACGACGGATTCATTCAGGACCCGAAGAACGGTAACTCCACGGTAGGTCCGGACGCTGATATCTGGGCGTTCATCACCCCCTCTGTGGAAGCCGGTGGAAGTGCTGTGACAGGCGGTGGCGAGATTGTTGCCGCGTTCTCGAACGACGCAGACACGGTCAAGGTGCAGGAGTACCTGTCCAGCCCGGAGTGGGCGAACAGCCGCGTCAAGCTTGGTGGTGTGATTAGCGCCAATAAGGGACTCGACCCCAAGAGCGCATCAAGCCCCATCCTGCAGCAGGCGATCAAGGTTCTTCAAGACCCGAAGACCACCTTCCGCTTTGACGCGTCCGACCTGATGCCCGGCGTGGTCGGGGCTGGTTCCTTCTGGACCGGCATGGTCGACTGGATCAACGGCAAGTCGACCAGTGAGGTGCTTGACAACATCGAGGCCACCTGGCCGTCTGAGTAGTACTAACTAACGACAGCACGATCGAGGGCCGGCGGAGAGCTCTTCCGTCGGCCCTTGCTTACCCCTAGTCTCGAAATCTAAGCGCGAGTTCGCTGGTGCACTCGAAAGGACGTCTATGTCAGGGTTCCTGAAATGGCTCGCCGGCCTCAATCCCTTCGCTCAAATCCCCCTGGTGATCGGCGCTTTTCTTCTCGTTGCTGGCATTCTGATCTTTTTTATCGAGATCGCCCCTCGGACGGGCCGCCGCTACACCGTCATTCGCGCTCTCGTATGTGTGCTTGCACCGGTGACCGTCTTTCTCCTTCTGGGATCGATTTGGCTGGCGGCCGTAGTGGCAGCCGTTCTCGGGGGAGTCTTTTTCCTTCTGGATTACCGGGCGCGGGCGGGGGCTGGGTACCTCTTCCAGCTCATCGGGTTTCTGAGCCCGGCCATGTTCCTGCTCGCCATCGGCCTCGTGTACCCGACGGTCGCCACCTTCTTCAAGGCGTTCATGAACGCCCGCGGCAGTCGCTTCGTCGGCTTCGAAAACTTCGTCTTCGTGTTCGGTCAGGAGGCCAATCGCGTAGCGATCATCAACACGGTTATCTGGGTGCTTGTCGTTCCGGCTTTCTCGACCGCCGTCGGACTCGCGTATGCGGTGTTCGTCGATAAGGCCCGCGGCGAAAAATTTCTCAAGGCGCTCGTATTCATGCCGATGGCAATCTCTTTCGTCGGGGCGAGCATCATCTGGAAGTTCGTCTACGACGCGAACCAGGTCGACCAGCCGCAGATCGGTTTGCTGAACGGGATCATCACCTTCTTCGGCGGCCAGCCAATCGACTTCATCAATATCGCACCCTGGAACAACCTGTTCCTCATGGTCATCCTGATCTGGGTGCAAACCGGATTCGCCATGGTCGTGTTGTCGGCTGCCATTAAGGGCGTCCCAGCCGAGCAGATGGAAGCCGCGCAGCTCGACGGCACCAACGCGTGGCAACGGTTTACCAACGTGACGGTGCCGGGCATCCGCAGCTCGTTGATTGTCGTGCTGACCACGATCTCGATCGCCTCGCTGAAGGTGTTCGACATCGTGCAGACGATGACCGGCGGCTCCAACGGCACGAACGTGCTCGCCAACGCGGTCTATGCGCAAAAACTGGAGGAGGGCAGGGCATCGGCGTTCGCCGTCATCCTGTTCCTGCTGGTGCTGCCGATCATCATCTACAACGTGAGGCAGATGCGTCTGCAGAAGGAGATCCGATGAGCGCCGTCGCCCCAATCGACCTCCCCGTCGACCAGAGAACCAAAACACAGCTTGCCAGGGGAGAGAAAGCGATCGAACGCACCACCCTGAAGAAGTCGAAGGACCGACTGACCAGCAAAGGCGCCACCATCGCGGCGATCATCATCGCAATCCTGTGGACCACCCCGACGTTCGGCCTGCTGATTACGTCGTTTCGGCCGGCGGAGTTGATCAATACCTCCGGGTGGTGGACGATCTTCACCAATCCCGGCTTCACGCTCAGCAACTACGACGCCGTGCTCAACGGCGAGGCAACCACAGTGACGCTGGGGCAGTCGTTCATCAACTCGATTGCGATCACCCTGCCCGCAGCACTTTTCCCGCTCGTGATCGCCTCCATGGCCGCGTATGCCTTCGCCTGGATTCCGTTTAAGGGTCGCAATATCCTGTTCATTGGAGTGTTCGCGCTGCAGGTCGTGCCGATCCAGATGGCACTGGTACCGCTGCTCAGCCTGTTCTCTCGCGGATTCAGTATTGGCGACATGGAGATCTTCGCGGGCCTTGGCGCCGGCGGTAACTCTTACGGCCAAATCTGGATTGCCCACACGATCTTCGCACTGCCGCTCGCGATCTTTCTGCTGCACAACTTCATTTCCGAGATTCCGGCGGAGCTAATCGAGGCAGCACGGGTCGACGGTGCTGGTCACGGGCAAACCTTCTTCAGGATTGTGCTGCCGCTGGCCATGCCGGCCATCGCATCCTTCGCCATTTTCCAGTTTCTCTGGGTATGGAACGATCTCCTCGTCGCTCTGGTGTTCGCCGATGGGGCTGTCGGCCCCATCACCAAGGTGCTGCGGGAGATTACCGGCAACAGAGGCCAGGACTGGTATCTGCTCACCTCGGGCGCCTTCATCGCGATGATCGTTCCCCTCATCGTGTTCTTCGCGCTGCAGCGCTTCTTCGTCCGCGGACTGCTGGCCGGTTCGACGAAGGGCTGATGGCGCTTTCATAATTCAGGAGGTTGAGTTGGCCGGGGGGGGGGGGGGGGGGGGGGTGTGCGCACCCGCCCCCCGGGGGAAAACACCCCCCAAGACACCGGGATTATGTATGTGGCGGGGGGGGGGGGGTTGTGAGGGGGGGGGGGGGGGG
>NZ_JANLVV010000158.1:0-2974 GCF_031364185.1 Salinibacterium sp.
GTTATCCGGCTGTGGAGATCGTTGGCGAGCCAACTGAAATCCTCGCCCCAGACCTCGGATTCCATCTCCGCAATCGAATCTAGATCATGGCCGGCGTGAACAATCCGAATCACAACGCCCTCGGGCAGGCGTAGGTCGACAGCCATGCCCTCGGCGTCACCGACCATCACGGTTTCGACGTCCTCTGGGACGAAGCCAGCAGCCAACAGATGCAGGGGGATGTCCGCAGGAACGTCGTGCGCCCGGGTCTTCCACTCCACCGACTCACCGGAGGCGGCGAAGAAGTCGCGATGCTTCTTGATCAGCTGGTCTAGCTCGTCACCCTCAACATTGAGCGTCTGCGCAGTTTCAACAAAGCCGCGGTGCTGCCCCGCTACTCGAAGAACGAAGCCATCGCTGTGAAACTCCTGCCCAAGCGGTGCAATGAGAGGGACCACCAGCCGGAGCTGAGAATCATAAGAATCGAGCATCTGAGTCTTCACTGTCATCCACAGCAGCCTATTGGCCAAATAGCATGATGCCGATGCGCCGAGACGAGTGATCTACCGACGTCAGCCAATCCCGACCGCACTAGGGACGTCAGCGCGACGACTTTTTGGCCTCTCCGCGCGATGGCCAATCGGGCCGACGCTGTGTCACAGGGGAATCCTCTACGGGACGCAGCCGACCGCGTGACGGCAGTGGGCTTGCCGCGCCCAGGGTTGTGAACTGTAGCTATCATGTAGTTGAGGTCGTTACATCGGCGACATTCGACCGCCGGCAACCCCGGAGACGTTAAGCCAGTCGGCCGTGGCATCTCCGAACTGCGCATCAACTACGGCCCTGGATACCGCGTCTACTACTTACCCGAAGGCGACCGTCCGGTGTTGCTACTGACCGGCGGAGACAAATCAACCCAAGATGTGGATATCCGGGCCGCGCACACGATCGCCGACACCTGGCAACGCACGCAAGGAGCACACGAATGAGCACTTCTGCCGAGACCTTCGCCCCCTTCAACGCGGCGAATTATCTCAACACCGTCGAGGACGTCGCCGCCTACCTGGAGGCAGTCATCGATGAAAGCGACGATGACCCGACGGCTATCGCCCGAGCACTAGGGTCCATCGCACGGTCAGGCAACTTCAGCCAGATCGCGCGGCAAGCTGGGATGAGCCGCGAAGGGCTCTACAAGGCACTGTCCGCAGAAGGAAATCCCAGCCTTGCCACCATCATCAAGGTGTCCCACGCCCTCGGACTCCGACTGCACTTCGAGGCCATCGCCTGACACGACAACGCGTTGAGCTCAAGAAACAGATTCCCGCACGCTGAACGCGCTGACGGCCACTGTCCTACGCCCTTTGGAGAACCCTTTGCGGGGCGCTGAGGTCGGCAAAAAGATGCTGCATCCACAGCCCATGCGTGGCTCGTGCCGGACCGGCATGCAAGCAGCCGATTCGGCGAGGGGATCAACGCCTGCCATAGACTCACCGTACGCATACGAGGGAGGGCGGAGCGGCTTGTGATCCTGGGCTTGATCGTTGCCTGCGAAATCGGGTTCTGGGCCGTCATCGTGCTGGGACTGTTCGCTCGCTACATCCTCAAAGCCAGACGCCTCGGGCTTGTTCTGATCGCTCTCGCCCCGGTCATCGACCTGGTGCTCCTTACCCTGACTGCAGTGCACCTTCGCTCCGGGGCTGATGCGGAATGGGCCCACGGCCTGGCCGCGGTCTACATCGGTTTCTCGATCGCCTACGGCCACAGGATGGTCCGCTGGGCCGACATCACCTTTTCTCGCCGGTTTGACCATGGCCCCCCACTGGCACGGCTTTCCGGAACCGACTACACCGTGGCCTGTTGGAAGGACGTCGCGCGGACCCTGCTGGCCACAGTGACCTCCACTCTCGTGCTCTTCGGCCTGATCTGGTTGGTCGGCAACCCAGCAGAGACGACTGCCCTGGAGCAGTGGTACGGCATCCTGCTGGTCATCCTCGGCATCGAGGTGGTTTGGGCTGTGTCGTACACTATCTGGCCACGCCCCCTCAAAAAGATCAACGTAGCTATCCAACTGTGACGCCGCCCAGCCCGGGGGCTTTGCCCAGAGGGAACGTTGACCGGGAAGCGTCGCTGAGGCACCGTTCTGCGGTGCGAACAGACGCGGTCCGTTCTGGGAGACTAGACCCCCCCGCAGTTGACCATATTCGAGGAGTTCTGTGCCTGCACCTCTGCCGATGTCATCGGAAGATCGAGCCCGAAACCTCGGTGCCGACTGCGCTCATTGCGTGGGCCTGTGCTGCGTCGCTCTCGCTTTCGCTCGGTCGGCGGATTTTGCTTTTGACAAGCTGGCTGGCGACCCATGCGTGAACCTCGAGGAGGATTCCCGCTGCCGCATTCATCCGACACTGCGCGATCGCGGTTTCAAAGGCTGCACGGTCTTCGACTGCCATGGAGCGGGCCAGAAAGTGACGGGCACTACTTTCGGCGGCAAGAATTGGCGCGAGGATTTCGACTTGCGTGGTCCGATGTTTAAGGTGTTCCCGATCGTTCGACAACTGCACGAGATGCTCTGGTACCTGCATACTGTGAGCGCGCGCTTGGAGACGCGGCCGATCACTGCGGAACTAAACGGGATGTACTTGGAGGTGGAGAAGCTCACAGACGGGTCGGCGGAGGAAATTCTTGCGCTCAATGTCGACAGCGTGCGAAATCGAGTGAATGGACTGCTCTCCGAAGCAAGCACACTCGTTCGCAAGGGAACGGGAGACGCCCATGTGCCCAAGATTTCAAAGCGTTTTCATTCCGGCGCCGATCTCATGGGTGCCCGCCTGTCCGGCCAGGACCTGCGCGGAGCCGATCTTCGCGGGGCCTGGCTAATCGGGGCCGACTTGAGAGAGGCAGACTTGCGGCGTGCCGATCTCATCGCTGCCGATCTACGCGACGCCGATGTAAGCGGCGCCGATCTTTCTGAGGCGATTTTCCTCACTCAGATGCAAGT
>NZ_JANLVV010000185.1:0-11594 GCF_031364185.1 Salinibacterium sp.
GATCGTAGGGAGTTCTGCCCGAGCCGATGAAGAGGTACAGGACATACAACAGCGGAAGCGCGTACGCGAGCGCCGTGACCACCACTACCCCGGCAGGCACTGCGCCGGTGGAGCTGGAGACGACAAATCCGTAGGCAGCAGCGTGGCCGATTGACCAGGGAACTGCAATCTTCAGCGTGTTACGCACCAGCGCGCGCCAAAAGGTGACCCGCAGCCCGGTCGTGGAGTCAACCACTCGCAGACGCCTGGCTCGCTTTCCAAGACTCGCCTCTCGTGAACTTGACTCCAGGGCAGCAAACGCAACTGTCACCGGCAACGCAAGCGTCACAAACGCGACCAGGTTGAGAGCGATCGGCGTTAACGGTGCCGTGATGTCCGCAAGGAACAGGGGAACGCCGACGGCCGCGACGATTGCCACCCACACCAGAATGACCAGCCAATCCACCAGCCACGCAACCAGTCGATTGAGCGGGATGCTGCGCACGTTCGCCTCGCGCATCAGGGCGATCCTCAGCCGACGTCGTGAATCTCGAACACGGGGAAGTCGGAGGCGATGGCAGCGAACGCGGCGACTGGCTCGGACTGGTCGACTGGGATGTGCGGTCTGGCACCGGGTGCCTGTGCCAGGTAGGCCTTGAGTATCGGCGCGCGACGGTCATCCAACACCTCTTCCAGCACCACTCGCCGTCGGTGCCCAGCGCGGATCACGGCCTGCCCACCTGCTGCTCGCACATTGCGCACCCACCGTGAGCCCTGGCCCAACATCGACACCAGATACTGGTTGTGCTCGAAGTGTGCGATCACCACCGGCAGCGTGAGGTGGGTGCGCGACACCGGATTGACCGTGTCAAGTGTCACCGCCGTGCTCGGAGCGACTCCTAGTGAGAATATCGTGGCGCTGATGCGGTTCAGGAATCGGGCCCACCTGTTGGGTCGCCCGCCGGCATACATGCGCCGCAACGATTCCGCCCGAATCATGACAGGTGACCGATCGGGAGTCGATGTTCAAATACCCGTCCGCGGATCGAATCCGGGGAGATAACGACGTAGACAAAGGGCTGCGTTGGCACCCAGGGTGGGAACGCGTCGAGAACACGATTCGACAGCACGGGTTCGAGGTCGATCACCATGGCGCGCCCCTTCACGACGACGCTCCAGATGCTGCCCTGAGATTCGGCGTCCACTTCGAAGGCGACCTGCATGTTGTGCGTGAGGGTGTGAAGTTTTTCGCCCTCGGCCGTACGGAACAGGATCGTGCGGCCGTCGCTGTAGTAGTTGACCGGGAAGATCTCGGGCCGGTTATGGTCACTGACCGCGAGCCGCCCGAAACTCCTGCTCCCCAGCAGATCCCAACTGGCGGTGTCTGACAGCTCCACCACGGGGCCTTGCGGTGACCACCCGTCCTCAGTCACTTTATGCGACATGGGTCACGCCCCCCACCAGTGAACCGGCAAGCCCCCGGGCCCACTTCTCGGCACGCGCTAATTCCCCGTCAACCAGAGGGCCCTCGTACCCGTGGACGCGAAATGAGTGTGGCTTGGTGGCGACGTCGAATCCCAGCGACCGCAGTTCGTGTCGTGCGGCCTTCGCAGCCGACCCCGGAAGTCGAGGCGCATCAACGCGAGTGTCGAAGGTGACGGCGCGCAACGGCGACGTGACTGGCGATAACCCATCGATCCATTCGCGTATGCCCCTGGCCGGAACGAACGGCGCGCCGTGATGCAGAGCGGCCTCGTTGCGGGTGGCCGCGCGGGTCATCGAGAACGCGTGCGTTGGACCTCCCGCCGCGACCAGGTCGTATCCCTCGAGCGAGTCGGGCGCCGCGTCGGAGCTGACGATGTCGACCGACAGAGTCGGATCAAGACCACGCCCAATGGCACGTGCGATCTTTTCCGTGTTTCCCCAGAGTGACTCAAAGACAATGATCGCGCGCATCACAACTCCCTCATCGACGTGAACTACGTCCAGTTCACGCCCCTAGGCGTGACGATCACAGTGCCGAAGGTCCCGGCGAGCCAACTCTGCCAAATTTCACGGGGATGTCTCAATCTGAGCGGCGTGCACGCGATCATGCCGCTCACGCGCTTCGGCCCGCAACGCCGAAGGCCGGCCGAGGTGCAGGTCGAGTCGCCATACTTTGCGCGGCTGGTTGCTGAGCTCCTGGTACTCGGTGATGATGCTCATCCGCGGAAAAGAGTTGATCAGAATCGAATCGGGCACGAGCCGATCAACAACGCGACCCCACCATGAGTCGGGGAGCGTGGCATCCGTCCCCGCCTGAATCGTCCTGAGGTAGGCGTTCTTCTGCTCGGTGCGTGCGTAGGCCAGCAGGGTGAGAACAATGGATGCCGCGACCAGAACGCTCAACACCAGAAGAACCACATCGGCCACGGGGCGTGCGAACCGAACGATCACGTTCAGGTTGATCACGTTAAGCACATAGATCAGGACGAGCGAGAGAATGCCCCAGATGATCGCGTACTGCAGACAGATGCGGCCCTGCACGTTGAGCACCTTGTCGCTGTAATCCCAGAAGACGCTCTTGAACAGGCGTTCCATGACGAGGCTGGCGATGAACTCGAGCGTCGTGCACACAACGAGCCCGATGATGAAAACCAGGAACGGATTGACTATGTAGGGGATGAGAATGACGGTGACCGCAACGCCGCCAATGCCGTACAGCGGGTTGAGGGGCAGATACAGGATGCCGACTCTCGACTCGATAATGCCGCGATGCTCCGCCGCCCAGCAATAAAAGGTCTCTATCAACACGCCCGCGAAGCTGTAGATCAGGAACAGCCACAACAGCAGGTACGCGTAATCGCCGGTGGACAGGCCCGACAGGTCAATTTTCATGCGCGCTCCTCGCTGTCGTCCAGGACGACAAGGACGGGGCTGGACATATTGATCAACACATCATGATTTCCGACACGTAGTCCACTGATCGCGTGCGCCGAGCGACGCCGACCTATGACCAGCAGTGAAGCACTGGTCGATGCCTCGATGAGTGCTTCCGGACTGGGCTGGTCGGCAGAAGTGGATCGAACTCGAACCTGTGGCTCAGCCGCTCGCGCCAGCGCGAGCGCATCAGCCACCATCTCTGCTCGCTGAGTCATCTCTTTCCCACCGCCGGGCGCATCCATTCCCGAGCCCCCTGACGCAACGAGAAGCAGTTCCTCGGATGCGCGCACCGCCTCGGCGGCGGCACATCGAATGATCGCGTCACCGGTCGGTGACTTCTCGACTCCTGCCACAATCCCGTGCCTGTCATAACCCCCCTGGTCTGGGATGAATGCCATGTCGCAGCCCGCCCGCCAGGCCAGGGCGAGAAATCGCGACCCGAATGCTCGGCCGTAGATGAAGCCCGTCTTATGGGTTCCGACTACCAGCAGGCTGTACGCGCTCGATCGTTCGGCAAGAACATCGGGTGGGCACCCCTCGGCAAGGGTCGTCGCAATCGGAACATCACCGCCGAGTTGGAGAGCGTAGTGACGTTCTGTCTCCAGAAACTGTGTGGCTCGCGCACGCGCTACCGGACCGAGACTGTCCGTCACGTCGCTGTCGACCACGTGAATCAGCTCGACGGCCGCGCCCAGTGTCGCTGCGCGACTGACACTCCACGCGATTGCCGATCGGCTCGGGGTCGACGCATCAATGCCGACCAGAATTGTTGCGCGCATCCTCAACTCCTCGACTCAGTGTGGCGAGATCGGTCAGGATGGCCGTGAATCGCAGTCCCGTGCTTCGAGGTTGCCCCACCGCCCGTGATCGGGGTAGGGCCGATAGTCCTCATGACACGAGCCGGGGTAGAATTTGCACGGCGAGACCTAGATCAGGGTGAAGCTCCCATATGCAATAGTCGAAGCGAGACGCTATGACCGAGGGGCATCAGTTTTCATTTCCTGACGATTCTCGCGGCGAGCTCGACAGGGCCCTCGATGACCTGATGAGCCGAGCACGCGACGTGCTGGGCACCCAGGGCCGGCTTCGCGCCCTTCTCAAGGCCAACCAGGCCGTGATCGAACACATCGACCTGCCCGTCGTGCTTCGTCGGATCGTTGAGTCGGCATTGGAACTGGTTGGTGCCCAGTACGGCGCGCTCGGCGTTATTGCACCGGATGGCGCGCTGGAGCAGTTCATCAACGTCGGGATGTCCCCCGAGCTGGTGACTCAAATCGGTCATCTGCCCGAGGGACACGGGCTCCTGGGCGCGCTCATCAAGGATCCCCACCCCATCCGAATCCCCCGGCTGTCGGACGATCCGCGTTCCGTCGGGTTTCCGGCCGGTCATCCCCCCATGGCCAGCTTCCTTGGCGTGCCCATCCGAGTGCGTGATGAGGTGTACGGCAATCTCTACCTGAGCAACCAGTCGTCGGGTGAGTTCAGTGAAGAAGACGAGCAGCTCGTGACGGCGCTCGCGGCCACGGCCGGTATCGCGATCGAGAACGCACGACTCTTCGCCGAAACTCGTCGACGCCAATCATGGGCGGCCGCGTCGGCAGAGATCACCGCCGCTTTGATGTCGAACGATGACAGCGATGTGCTCTCCATTCTCGCCGCCCGTGTGCTCACTCTCTCCGACGCCGATGTCGTCTGGGTTCTTCAGCCCACCAACGATCCCGAAAGGATGGTGGTCAGGACCGCGCGAGGAATCGATGATGCACGACTCCAGGGCGAGATGCTGGGGACGAAGAATTCGCTGAGCGCGAGCGTGGTTGAAGGCAGGCAGCCGCGCCTCATCGACAACAGCTCAGACTTTGAGTTGACGTTGAGCGGCGGGCGCGCCATCGGACCGGTCATGGCGGTGCCCATGGTCTCGTCGGGGAAAGTGACCGGAGTTCTGCTCGTGGGCCGGCTTCGCGGGGTGCCCCGATTCTCACGCGCTGATCTTGAACTCGCCGCCGGCTTCGCGGGCCAGGCGAGCGTCGCGATGGAGCTCACGGCCGCCCGGGTGGATCGCCAGCGGGTCGCCATGCTGGAGGACCGCGGACGGATTGCTCGAGACCTGCATGACCGCGTCATCCAGCAACTGTTCGCTACCGGGCTCGAGTTGCAGAGTATCGCCGGGTCTGCATCGC
Organism: Salinibacterium sp.; assembly: GCF_031364185.1. NCBI lineage: Bacteria > Bacillati > Actinomycetota > Actinomycetes > Micrococcales > Microbacteriaceae > Salinibacterium > Salinibacterium sp. Next base: position 5,079 of record NZ_JANLVV010000185.1, read on the forward strand.
CTGACCTCGCCGAGCGCATCGCGCTGTCGGTGAACAGTATGGATGCCAGCATCTCCCAGATCCGAACCGTGATCTTTGCGCTCTCGGTTCCCACAACGGACCCCCACGACACGGTCAGGCACTCCATCATCAATCTCGCCAACGAACTGGCACCTCGACTGGCCCACACCCCCAGCGTGAGCTTCTCGGGGCCGGTTGACCTCGTCATCACGAAGGATCTTGCCGAAGACGTCATCGCGGTCACCCGCGAAGCACTGGTGAATGTCGTCAAACACGCCTCCGCCGAGCACACATCCATCGACCTGGCAGTGATCGACGGCGAGATCCGGCTCGAGATTGTGGATGATGGCCACGGGGCTGCCGGTCAGTCGAGGCGCAGTGGTGTGTCCAATCTCGAACAGCGAGCGCTGTTGCGCGGAGGCGCATTTCTCTTTGATTCCGATGAAAGTGGAACCCGGCTGAGCTGGCGTGTGCCCCTTGAGCAGGCCGACAGTGGAGCTGAACGGTGATCCGCGTTTTCCTGGTGGATGACCACGAGCTGGTGCGACGTGGCATCACCGCGCTGCTGAACGCGGAGGCCGATATCGAGGTCATCGGCGAGGCTGGCACCGCCGCCCAGGCAGTGTCTCGCATCCGGGCGACACGTCCCGACGTTGCGGTGCTTGATGTTCGACTTCCCGATGGAAGCGGGATTGATGTGTGCCGGCAGGTTCGATCCGAGAACCCGGAGGTGAAGTGTCTCATCCTGACCGGCTACGACGATGACGAGGCCATCTATGCCGCTGTGCTTGCCGGTGCCGCCGGTTATGTGATCAAGGATGTGCGGGCGAGCGGCCTGCCGGACTCCCTGCGTGCCGTTGCTGCCGGCAAATCCCTCCTCGATCCCTCTCTCAGCAGGCGCGTGGTGCAGCGCATCAACGACACGCACCTGAGCGACCCGCGCCTCGAATCGCTCAGCGCGCGGGAACGCGAGATTCTTCCCCTGATCGCTGAGGGGCTCACCAATCGAGAGATCGGCGAGCGACTCGCGCTGGCGGAGAAGACCGTGAAGAACTACATTTCGGGCCTGCTGAGCAAGCTCGGCCTACAGCGCAGAACGCAGGCGGCGGTGTTGTTGCTCGAGTCGCGTGCTCCGAGTTCAGGACCTTCGACCCTGTAACGGGCGGACCGTGGTGAGTACCGTCGAACCATGACCATCACCAGTTCGCACGAACTCTCGCGCACCACCGACTTCCCGCTGCATGTCGTCGATGCCTGGTGGCGGGCGGCGAACTATCTCACGGTCGGGCAGATCTACCTGCGCGACAACGCACTGCTGGCGCGCCCGCTTGTTGCGGCAGACATCAAACCGCGACTCCTGGGGCACTGGGGAACCTCCCCAGCCCTGAATCTCATCTACGCCCACCTCAACCGGCTGATAGTCGAGCGATCACTGGACATCCTCTACATCGCCGGCCCTGGGCATGGTGGCCCCGCGATGGTGGCCAACACCTGGCTCGATTACACCTACTCCGAGCTGTTTCCCCGCGTCACCAACGATGCCGCTGGCCTCCTCGCCCTCTTCCGCCAGTTCTCCGCACCCGGCGGCATCCCTTCGCATGCCTCCCCCACCACCCCGGGCTCGATCCATGAGGGTGGCGAGCTGGGATATTCGCTGGTGCACGCCTACGGCGCCGCTCTCGACAATCCTGGTCTCGTTGTCGCCTGCGTGGTGGGCGACGGGGAAGCCGAAACCGGCACCCTGGCGGCCAGCTGGCATCTCAATAAGTTCCTCAACCCCGACACCGACGGGGTGGTGTTGCCGATCCTGAACCTCAACGGCTACAAAATCGCCAATCCCTCAGTGCTGGCGCGCATCCCCGAGGCAGAACTGTTGGATCTGTTCCGAGGCTACGGTCACGAACCCATCCTCGTCTCCGGCGGATTCGATGGCGAAGAGGCAATGACGGTTCACTCCGCCATGGCGACCGCCCTGGAATACGCCGCAGACCGGATCGCCGAAATCCGCCGTGACGCTCGAGGCCCACTCACCTCGCCGCGACCATCGTGGCCGATGATCATCCTTCGCACGCCGAAGGGCTGGACCGGGCCGAAAGAGGTTGACGGCCTGCCCGTCGAGGGCACCTGGCGTTCGCATCAGGTGCCGCTGGCCCAGGTGGCCGAGAATCCCGAACACCTCGACATGCTTGAGACGTGGATGCGCAGCTATCGTCCCGACGAACTCTTCGATCGCGACGGTGCCCCCACACCGCTGCTCTCGAGCATTCGACCACGAGGCAGCCACCGCATGAGCGCGATCCCCGCCTCCAACGGCGGCCAGGTGCTTACCGACCTGGTGTTGCCTCCCGCCGAGTCCCACGTGGTCGACGTCTCCGACGGTCGAGGAACGACGGCGGAAGCCACCCGGGTGCTAGGTGCCTGGCTCACCGATGTCATCCGGCTGAATCCGAAAACGTTCCGGATCTTCGGGCCGGATGAGACGGCATCTAATCGACTTGATGCCGTGTATAAGGTCACCGCGAAGCAGTGGCAGGGCGAGGTGGAACCCACCGACGAGCACCTCGCCACTGAGGGCCGTGTCATCGAGATTCTCAGCGAGAACCTCATCGAGGGGCTTCTCGAGGGCTATCTGCTCACCGGACGCCACGGGCTCATGAACTCGTATGAGGCCTTCATCCACGTCGTCGACTCGATGTTCAACCAGCACGCGAAGTGGCTCGAATCCGCATCGGAGGTGGGGTGGCGACGACCCGTCGCCTCGCTCACCTACCTGCTCAGCTCACACGTGTGGCGGCAGGACCACAATGGCTTCTCGCATCAGGATCCCGGGTTTCTGAATCACGTCGTGAACAAGAGTTCGAGCGTCGTGCGGGTCTACCTTCCACCGGACGCCAACACACTGCTGGTCACCGCCGAGCACTGCCTCGGAAGCAGGGATTACATCAACGTGATCGTCGCGGGCAAGCAACCGAGCCCGACCTTTCTGAGCATCGCCGAAGCCCGCACCCACGGGGCTCGCGGTGCCAGCATCTGGCGCTGGGCGGGCACCGAGAAATCAGGACATGCTCCGGATGCTGTCATCGCTGCCGCCGGCGACGTGCCGACCTTCGAAGCGATCGCCGCGGTCAACCTGCTGCGCGAGCACGTGCCCGAGCTGTCGGTGCGGTTCGTGAATGTGGTGGATCTGATGCGCCTGCAGTCGCTGGAGCAGCACCCGCACGGCCTGTCGAAGGGCGACTTCGACGCGATCTTCACCGCGGACAGGCCCGTCATATTCGCGTTCCATGGCTACCCGAGCCTCATCCACCAGCTCGCATATCGCCAGTCGAATCACGCCAACTTCCACGTGCTCGGGTTTCGTGAGAAGGGCACAACCACGACCCCATTCGACATGCTCATGATGAACGATCTCGACCGCTACCGGATCGCTATCGATGTCATTCGCCGTGTGCCCGGCCTGCATGAACGCTACGACAGCCTGGTCGAGCATTTCGAGGATGAGCGATCCCGGCTGCGCGCGTACGCGTACGAGCACGGGGAGGACAGCCCCGAGGTGACCGGTTGGGAATGGCTGCGCCGAGAGGAGACCAACTGATGTCGGGCACGGAGGGCCTCAGGCCCGACGAAATCGCCGATATGGAGGTACTGAGCCAGGAGGAATGCTGGTCCATCCTGCGGGAAGCAACGATAGGGCGACTCGCCATCAGGGTCGGCGACGGAGCAGACATCTTTCCCGTGAACTTTCTCGTCAACGACCATGTGATCTACATCAGGAGCGCACCCGGCTCCAAACTGGTCGACATCACGCAGGCACCGTCGGTGGCGTTCGAGGTCGACGGCAGGGGTCGTCGAACCTATTGGAGCATCGTGGTCAAGGGCAAAGCAGAGCGCATGTCATATGACTCCGAGATTCGTGAGTCGGGCGTGCTCACGCTGTCTACCCTGACCTCGTCAGTTAAGTGGAACTACATCAGGATCGCACCAGTCACGGTGACCGGGAGACGTTTCGTCGGTGAGCACTGAGGACCCGGATGAACCGCCACCGCTACCAGCCGGCTCCGTAACACTGGAATCCGGATATTAACTCCGTTCGCAAGGAGGCAGCCACGAGAGCGTCGGCGGGCGCGGCCCCGCCGGCGAGTAACCCGTGAGCCGCGGTCAGCACCTCATGGGCGACGGCATCATTGACGCTGGATGGCGCGGCAATCACACAGCGCGCCCCAGCGTGAAGCCAGGACTGTGCCATACCGAGCGCCTCCGCGCCCCAGCGCACCGCGGAGCGACCAAGTTCGCAGGCTGAGAGCAGGACTACCGTCGGGACGTGCTCGATCGTATCGATGTCGTAGCCGAACCAGGGACCATCAGCGAGTTCGATGCCCGAGAACAGCGGGTTATCTGCGGCATGCCTGCCGTGGGCGGCGATATGGAGCACATCGACCCGCTCGGCGAGGGCGGCCACTCGCCCGCTCGTGGCCTCCTCCCGGCAGAGAAGGCGCGCGCCGACCCACCTTCCGGCCGCTTCGCGCACTTCCTGCTCGGCGCGAGCGACCCGAGGGCCTGCCGCGAACCCCGCCGTCTCGAGCGTCAATGGACTCGCGCGCTGCCCGAGCCACCGCGTGGCCGAGGTGGGAATGGTGATGGAGCGATCGGTGAGCCCGGGCAAGAGCTGCCAGGGAACTCCCGCGAGCGCAGCGGCCGGCGTCACAACTACCCGGCCGTGGTCGGGCGATAGCCCGAGCGGCTCGATCAGAGCCCGGGCAAGCTGGGACAGCCTCGCGTCGAGTGAGGCACGCACCGCCTGCCGCAGGTCTGTCTCAAGCTCTGCGGCAGTCATGTCCAGGTCGGCAAGCAGCCCGTCGAGCAGTCGACGAATGGATGCCCAGTCACCCAACGGGACGACCCGAGTATCGCCATCAGACACAACCAGAGCCACGAGTCGCTCATCGCTCCACAGGTAGGCAATGAGCACCGCGCCGCTCGAGGCGAGTTCAGCGCTCACCTCGTCGATCGTCGACAGCAGAGAGACAGCTCCCGAGCCCTCGTCAGTCCACTGCCTGCTACGAATGCGACTGCTGAGTTCCCGCTCCCGATGCGCCTGCGGTGAGCCCGGAGCGGGCTCGGTTCTGCGCAGCTGCCTCAGCTCGGTCAGGTCGGCCGCGAGTTCAGCATTTGCCGGTGGTCGCAGCGGCACAATGCGGCTCACGAGACTGCGCGTTCGTTCCGACCACTCGAAGACCGTCTGCGGTCGACCATCGGCGAGTGCCGCACGTATGCCATGCCCGATGAGCTGCCTGCTGTGAAACACCAGTGTGCTCTGCAGTTCGATGCTTCCTAACGATGCCTGCCAGTCCTGCAGTGCGTCGAGTCCATCGCGTGCGCGACCGAGCACCCCACCCGAGTCTCCGGTCGCCGCGCGCAGTTCCGCGTCGACCTCGAAGGCGAGCAACCGGGTAGTAATCGGGGTAGTCGACGACACATGCGCGGCGGAGAACACCACCCTCGCCTCCGCGAGCGCTCCCGAGCGCACCTCAATGCGAGCCAGTTGCAGGCGCATCACGAGGGCATCGGCGGCGAGGTCGTGTGCATCGAGAGTCTCCACAACGTGGGTGGCCTGCGTCGCGAGAGCCGAACCACTGCGGCCGGCCAGCACGGCGGCGGTCGTAGCGAGCGCGTCTGCGCGCGCCGCCCAGGCTTCGCTGCCCTGGGTTCGAAACCTCCGCGCGGCACGGCGGGCAACCACTCCCGCCGCCGCCGCGTCCGAATACACGAGCGTTCGGGCGACGACCAGCTCTGCCTCAGCTTGGGCGCGGCGCAGACGCCGTGATCCGTAGATCGCAACGACGTTGGACAGCAGCTCTGTCGCCTCGGTCGACATTCCCGCGGCCAGAAGCACCTCCGCGCGATCCTGATCGCAGGTCGCCAAGGCGACGGGCGAGAGCGTCGCCAGCGCTGGCCGCGCCTGATCCATGAGCCGAAGCGCGACGATAACATCACCCCGAAGCAGAGCCGCGTAGCCCTGATTGTGCAGTGTCCTGGCTTGCGCAAGGGGTTCGCCGCTGCGCTCGAAGGCCACCGAAGCGGCGGCAAAATCGGCCTCAGCGCTAGCCGCGTCTCCGCGCTGGAGATAAACGAGCCCACGGTTGAGATGTGCCCGACCCAGCCGCGCGGGGTCGTCGGTGAGGGCCTCGATCGCCTCACCCAGCCGGGGAAGCGCACTCGCGCTGTCGCCGCGGTACATCGCGATGAGCCCGAGCTGGCCGGCGAGGATGGCGCGGGTGTGGGCGGTCAGCCCCTGCGTGGCCAGCGTGACCTCGAGGCGTGTGATGGCGCCGTCCGCATCCCCGGTCTCAGAGTCGAGGTAGGCGATAATTCCGGAATGCGGGCCGTGAGATCTATATCGGTGCTGCGCGAGAGCGCGGCGTCGAGAGCTCGCCGTGCGGCGGCATGACGGCCGGCGTTCCCATAGTCAATTCCGCGTTCGTACAGCGTCGAGGCAGACAACACGTTTCATTGTCG
>NZ_JANLVV010000190.1:0-2442 GCF_031364185.1 Salinibacterium sp.
GGAGCGATATCGAAATCGCGAACGACGCAGAGTGGGTGAGTCGATGAAGGCCCCACGACCAGATTCGCTGGCGTTATGGCAGCCGTGGCCCTCTTTCTCAACCCCTTCAGGCTCACACGGTATGACGGGAGCAGCGATCATTGCCGATGATCATGATCGAACCACTCTGCTCTGCTACGAACGGTGATTGAGATGCTCGCCGGCTCCGACAACCGGAACGGAACCACATCGGAGGTGTGTCTTTGGCAATGGGAAACTCCCGCGGGTTGGGCCGTTACCGCGCGACTTCGAATGGTGAGCCCGTCTTATCTGGCTGTTCACCCCTGGCTGAGGATTGTCTATGTCGTTTCTGAGGTGGAGCGCGGTACCGTGTGCGCCATCGACTTCTCGACTCCCGGAAGACTGAAACTACTCTCTACTCTTCCGACGCACGGCGCCTCTCCCTGCCACGTCACGGTAAATTCTGCAGGAACTCGGGCGGCGGTGAGTAACTACGACGGTGGCAACGTGAGCGTGTTCGAGTTGGACGAGCGAGGGGATTTAGGGAGGCGCCTGTGGACAACAAAGTTCAGTGGATGCGGTCCTGATCGAATTCGTCAACGGAGCGCGCATCCCCATCAGGCGACATTCGTCGGCGAGAATCTGTTGGTCACCGATCTGGGCAGTGACGCGGTCCATCTGCTCTCCCCGGAGGGAGGTGTGATCCGCTCGTACGCTGCTCCTGCTGGCTTTGGGCCGCGTCACCTGGTTGTCCGTGACGACGAATCGCTCGTAGTTCTCGGGGAACTCCGCGCGGAGGTCGCAGTGCTTGAACCGGGGCCCCAGGAGGAGCATTGGCGCACCCGCGTTCCCTCTAGTCGTCAGTCCATGAAAGCTCTGCCGAGTGGCATCGTGAGTGATGGCCGATATGTATTCGTCGCTAACAGGGTCACAAACTCGATAATGAAAGTTGAGTTTCATGAATCGGCGACCGACGACATTCGATGGGAAGAGTCTTCGTGCGGGGGAGATGGGCCACGAGACCTTGAGCTCCTGGGGTCCCGACTGTGTGTCGCCAATCAGGACAGTTCACTGATCGTGTTTTTCGACAAGGATTCCCTGCAGCAGGTGGAATGCGTCGAACAAACGTCTGTGTCGTGCGTGGTTGCGGTGCCGCAGTAGAGGGCTGTCGTCACAAGCCGCGAATCCCGAGGTGGTGTGAGGCCCGCCAGTTGACGCTGATGAGGGGTGTCACTAGTCTAAAAATGAGAGCGCTCCCGAGCCAGTGTGCGCCGCGAACGGCGCCAAGTTACCGAAAGCAGGCCAGCAATGTCGCTGACGGATGCAACTCCCGAACATCGCCGAATTCGCCTACGCCCACTGTTGGCCGCGGTGATGACCACCGCGCTGGTTGTCGGATTGCCGCTCACTGGCACCTCCGAAGCCTTCGCCACCACGCCAGGCTCTGGCCAACCCGATTTCGGGCCGAATGTGAGGATCTTCGACCCGAGCATGCCCACCAGCCAGATCCAGGCCGAAGTTGACACGATCCGAGACCGACAGCTCAACGACGAGATGGGCACGAACAGGTACGCGCTGCTCTTCAAGCCCGGCAGCTATGGCACTGCTGAGAACCCGCTCATGATCCAGGTGGGGTACTACACGGAGGTTGCCGGGTTGGGCCTCAACCCGACCGACGTCACCATTAACGGCCACGTCGACGTCTACAACCGTTGCAGGCCAGAGACGGGCTGCTTCGCGTTGGACAACTTCTGGCGCGCGATGTCAAACCTCACGATCAACGTTACGGGCGGTGACGGGTGTCGAGCCTCCGCGAACTTCTGGGCTGCCTCGCAGGCCTCGCCGGTGCGCCGGGTTAACGTCACAGGCGGAAATCTTTCCTTGATGGATTACTGCACTGACGGTCCGCAGTTTGCCAGTGGCGGATTCCTAGCCGATTCGAAAACGGGCCCCGTTATCAACGGTTCACAACAGCAATACATCGTGCGCAACAGCAGCATCGGTAACTGGTCGAACGGGGTCTGGAATCAGACGTTCTCGGGTGTGGACGGCGCGCCAGCGGAGTGCTTCCCCGCAGTCACTAAGGTGTGCGGTCCGTATACGACAGTGGAGAAGACCCCGGCGAGTAAAGAAAAGCCCTACCTCTACGTCGATTCTGACGGTCGGTATAACGTGTTCGTACCCGACCCGGACACCAACTCCAGTGGCACGTCGTGGGAGAACGGGCCGACACCGGGCCGCAGCATCCCACTGTCTCAGTTCTACCTGGCCAAGCCGGGCGATTCGGTGCAGACCATCAATAAGCAACTGAAGCGCGGCAAGAATCTTCTCTTCACGCCGGGAGTGTACGGCATCGACAAAACGATCGATGTGCGCAACGCGAACACCATTGTGCTGGGTATGGGCATCGCAACACTGACGGCGGTGAAGGGTGCGGTCGTG
>NZ_JANLVV010000273.1:0-14371 GCF_031364185.1 Salinibacterium sp.
GGCGCGCGAGCATCAACTCGCATCCATCGCCTACCCCTTGTGGGGCAACTGGCCCGTCGACCTCGGCCACTACCGCATGTTCGACATCGAACAGGAACCAGACAACGAGTACCTCATGAGCTGGTACCGCATCTACCTCGCCCTCGCCGGCATCCCGGAATACATCATCGCCGCCGAACTCACCGCTATCGCCAAGGGAACCGGGGCACCCTCCCGCGCACGCATCGAGGAATTACGCGGACCAACAGCCGCGGACTAATAGCCACTGAGACACGCGCCCTATCGCCGGCGTTAGCGGGGCGATCGGGTGCTCGCTGGAAATCGGGTTGGGCTCGCAACCTCGTGGAGCGTGGGTCGAGGGTCGTGGGTCGCGGGTTCAAGCCGTCCCTGCAACTCGATGTGATGTCTCGGATCATCGTTCATAGATAGAGCCTGACCCGGTTTGATACACGATGCGACGTACCAAGACATCGGCGACAGTGTTAGGGCTGCGATTTCCCCACAGAAACCCCACAACTCCTTGAGATGACTATCGGGCCCGCGGTCGGCTGTTGCATAAATATTTGAAAGTGAACGAATTCTTGATGTAAGCCCACCGTTCGTGCGGCTGGATTTAGAGTTCGAATCCCTCGCATGCCACGAAATTCATCGGGGTGATGAGCACCTCTATGCCACCATCGTGGTTAAATATTGAGACGAAGCGCCGACTATGACGTCTGCCCTAAGCCACGCTGTGTCATCGAGGGACGGCATCTCCTCGTCTTGCCGGCTTTGCCATTCCTGTTCTGCGGTCCCATCGAGCGTCTCGCTGTCACGCGTGGATTCCTCGCTGCCTCGCCATCCACGGGATCCACTGGATCGCCAAATAGCAGTCTGAAATCGGGTGAGTGGACCATGCCGCGTGGAGCGTCGCTTGTGCGCCGTCAGGTTAAGACGCAGGATGTTGGAACTCTGTCGCTTGACGGTCTCGAGACTCCAGTGCTTACCTCGCCAAGACGAATCAACGTAAGTTCTGGAGTTTCGACGGCCCTGACCGACTGTCCGCGGCTGAACCCCACCCGCTCGGCATCAGTGCCCTGGCGAATCCTTGGCACAACTGGTGCCTTGGGGGCAAAAGCCGTGTCGGGGTCGCGTTGGATAGGACAGATGCCCGGCAGCTCCGCCGTGACCGCGGCCATCAGGGTGGCCACAGCGGCCCGGCCGTCGAGCGACGACGTGCCCCGTGAGATTCCGGCTAGGGCGGGGTGTTGGTGACGATCCCCTTGTGCGGGAGCCGGGCGCGGTGTCGGCCTCGGTCGAAGCCCTCTATCCACTTGAAGTGGCACTTCCGCGCGAGCCGCAGGGTGTGAGCAAACACTGCCGCAATAGGCCTGATATGTCACACATCGTTCACGGGCAGGTCCGTCAACGCCGATGGGTAAGGTGGTGACCTTGATCTTTTGACTGTGCCGTCTACCAGCATCAGTCGCTGCGGTGTGCCGAAGTTCTGGCCAGCCGGCCGCTTACGCACTCACATATCGTTCCGGACAACGGTGTGACTACGCTCGGCATGATCCGAAGCATCCAGATGAATGGATGCCCGTGCCTGCGTGACGCGCACGGCTACGGGGTGACCCGGAGGCCGTCCATCCCGCCGTCTACTGCGAGCACTGACCCGGTCGTCGACCGCTGGTCCGGGCTCGCGAGGAAGCAAATTGCGCTTGCGACCTCATCGGCGGTCACCAGTCGGCCACTAGGTTGCCTTTGTTCCAGCGCAGCGCGTTCCGCCACGGGATCGGAGGCCTTCTCCAGCAGTCGAGCAACCCAGGGAGTGTCTGCTGTGCCGGGATTCACGCAGTTAACACGAATGCCTTCGTGGATCAGATCTGCGGCCATTGCTCGAGTTAGCGACTGGACAGCGCCCTTGCTTGCCGAGTACGCAGCGCGCTTGGGCAGGCCGACCGTTGCGGCAATGGAGCACGTGTTGACGATTGCTCCCGCATCGCTGCGCCGAAGGAAAGGGAGGGCGGCCCGACTGACACGGCTAATTCCGACCACGTTAACGTTGAGCACGGAAGCCCACTCCTCGTCCGTGGCATCCTCGACCGAACCGACGGCCCCGATTCCCGCGTTGTTGACGAGAATGTCGACCACCTCGGTGGACTCTCCTATGAGATCGAAGGCGGCATCAACGGACTCGGAGGACCCGACGTCGCATTTGATCCACTCGGCAACTCCGCCCATGTCTCCAGCGCTCAGATCTAGTCCAAAAACATGCGCGCCAAGACCGGCCAATTTCTGAGCGGTGGCGAGGCCAATTCCAGATCCGGCACCCGAGACGACCGCCGTCCGGCCGGTAAGTTGTGCAGACATAGTGTGTGTGCTCGCAATCCTGAGGTGGGTCTGGCCTTCATGGACCTAGCCAGTCGAGCCGACGGGGACCGTTACTCGATTGTGTCAAGATCATATAGGATAGATAGCAATCGTGTAGTATGTTTTTCAGTGGAGCGAAGAGGCTTTCTATCGTTCCTTGTTTGGTACGAGAGGAAAACCAATGAAACGACTAGTTGTCGGGATCGCTGCGGTGGCCGCAATGGCGCTCACCCTCACGGCGTGCTCGAGTCCGCCCACGCCGGGGCCAGATGAGAAGCCATCGCTCCTCATCTGGGTCGACACCCCACGGGTTCCTCAGGCTGAGGCCTATCAAAAACTCATGGCCGATAAAGTTGATATCAAGATCGAAGTTGTCGCCCAGGCTGACTTCCAGACCAAGATCGCACTGCAGAACACCACCAAAAAGGGTTGGCCCGACGTGATTTTCGGCGCCGCTGCCGACACGGCGCAGTACCACGACGTGAGCAACGGTTACGCCGCCGACCTCACCGATCTTGTTTCGCAGGAGATTTTTGACGGATTCGGAGAGGGCAACAGCGACTGCAAGTTCGATGGTAAGTATTACTGCCTCAAGAACGACCTCGCCAATACCGTGCTCTGGTACAACACGAAGATCTTTGCATCGCTCAACCTCACCGTGCCCACCACGATGAAGGAGTTCGCTGAGACCGCCATGAAGCTCAGCGGGACCGGCTACTCGGCCGGGGCCATTGGGGACCAGGGTTATTACTCGGGCTTCCTGCAGTCGAGCGAGTGCCCCTTGGCCGAATTGCCAAAGGCCGACACGGTGAGGATCGCGTCTAGTGACCCGAAGTGCACACGGGTTGCTGAACTGGTTCAGCCGCTTCTCGACGCCAAGGTGCTTGACAGCCGCTCAAGTTTCGACGCCGGCTTCATCGCTGACGTAGCGAAGCAGAACAAGGTCGCGATGACCATCAGCCCTTCGTGGTTTGGCGACTTCGTCATCAAGCCTGAGGCGTCATGGGGAGTCCCCGCCGGCGAAATCGCCAACGCGCCGATGCCCGCATGGGGCACTGGCGATGACAACAAGTCCGGGGCTTGGGGTGGTGGAGTCTTTACGGTCTCCTCTCACTCGAAGTTCCCTCAGGCTGCTGCTGATGCGGCAGTGTGGCTGACGACGTCAGATGCGATGGCAACAGCCGAGACGACGCCAACGTTCCCGGCCTACGGCCCGGCGAACAAGCTATGGGCTGCTCGTATCTCCGCTGACCCGTACTATGCTGCAGACGTCTATCCGGCAATGGCCGCGGGTGCGAACAACATCTCGCAGGTCGACCGGCCGCTGAGGCTTCCGTTCGTCGCACAGATCGGCTCGACGCTTCAGGCCGACATCAACGGTGGAAAGTCGCTCAAGGCCGCTGTGGATAACTTCGCGAGTAGCTTGCAGCAGCTTGCGCCGGCATCCGGTTACAAGGTAGAGACCAAATAGCAGAATGTGCGACGCCGGGGGGCACAATTCCCCCCGGCGTCGCACAGCGTGTTGCCAACGAAAGGGCTGCAGTGTTACGTTCACGAGTAAACCGGAAGAGCCTTTTCGCGGGGTCGATAATGTTCGCCCCGTACCTCGTTCTTCTGGTGGCGTTCGGTGTCATCCCGATTGCGGTCGCCGCCGTGACGTCTCTTCAGGCTGCGACGTTGAACCCTGGCGGCGGGCCTCTTAACTACCTCGTCGCCCTGCAGGATTTTCGCTTCTTGCCCGCGCTCGGCAATGTCGGCATATTCCTGCTTATTTACGTACCATCCATGCTCATCGTGGTGGCACTGATGTCGCTGCTTCTCGACACCGTGCAGGGGCGATGGAGCCTCCCTCTTCGCCTCACCTACATCGTTCCGGCCTCGCTCAGCGGGGCAACGGCGGTGTTGGTCTGGTACTTCCTGCTTGAGCCGACCCTCAGCCCGTACCAAGGGATCCTGCAAGCGATGGGCATCACTCAGGGCGTCGAGATCTGGCGCGCAGGCAACCTGGCGTGGATTTTTGCCCTGATGGCATTTTTCACCGGAGCGGGCAACTGGATAGTGGTGCAGTATGGGTCGCTGCAGTCGGTACCAGACGACATCCTGGAGGCCGCTCGGATCGACGGTGCGAACGCGTGGCAAGTGGCCTGGCACGTCAAGCTGCCGCTCATCCAGAAATATTTGGTGTACATGGGCATTCTTGTGTTCGCTGCGGGGCTTCAGGTGTTTGTGGAACCTCAGCTGATCTCTTCCTCTGTGTATCCCGGCTTGGCATCCAATTGGTCTCTGAACCAGCTCAGCTATAGCTTTGCGTTCCAGTCAAACAACCTCGGAGGCGCGGCGGCTCTGTCGCTCATGCTTCTTCTCGTGTGCGTGATCGGTGCGATCGTGGTTATTTTCAGAACTGATTTCTTCGACGGTGTGGGAGTGAAAGAAAAATGACAACAAACGCGGTGCGCACACCTTCCGTCGCTACTCGAATTCATGCTTCGCGCCATGCGCCTCAGAAACGCAGCCTCGCTGGCACCGCCGGACGTACGGTGGTGTGGGTCACTCTCCTGGGCTACGGGTTGCTGAGCATCATCCCGATGATCTGGCTCTTGATCGCCCCGTCAAAAACGGCCACCCAGCTCAATGATGACAACCCGTTCTCGTTCGGCAGCTTTGCCAACTACGGAGCGGCCTGGGGGAACCTGCTTACTTTTCAGGATGGCGTGATCGTGCAATGGGTGGTCAACTCAGTGCTCTACACAACGTCAATCGTGGTGATTTCCTCAGTGAGCGCGCTTCTGGCCGGCTATGCACTTGCCGTGACGGCGATCCCGTTTAAGCGCACTCTCTTGATTGTGACCCTGGTCGCCATGATTATTCCTCCGGTTGCTCTCGTGCTTCCTCTGTTCATCGAAATCTCGAACCTGGGCCTGTATGACACTCCGTTGGCTGTGATCCTCACCAGTTCGTTCTACCCGTTCGGCGTATTTCTTGCCTACATCTATTTCACGACATCCATCCCAAAGGATGTCTACGAGGCCGCTCGGATGGATGGCGCCGGCGAGTTCACAACGTTCTTCAGTATTGCGCTGCCGCTCTCGAAGGGCCTGCTGGGAATGCTCGCCTTCTTCAGTTTCGGCGCGGCGTGGGCCAACTACTTCCTTCCGTATGTCCTGCTCGGAACGGCTGCTAACTACACCCTTCCGGTCGGACTCGGCGTACTGTTCAGTTCGACGCCGGCCCTGAATCCGCTCAACGGGGCACAGCAGAGCGTCATTGCGCGACCCGAGATCGCGCTGGCTGGGTTGATCGTTGCTATTCCCATCCTGATCGTCTTCCTCGCGTCTTCCCGTCTTCTCGTGCGGGGCGTTCTTGCCGGCTCCGTAAAGAGCTGACACCGAGTCATCGGGCCGTGATTGACGGCCAGGTGATCACCGCGCGAATGACTTTCTCGCGTTCGTCGCCGAGTTCATTCTGTTTTCGTATGCGGCCCAAGATCGACCCGAAGTGGTGCCTCCGTGGCGGCAACGACCTCGGCGACGGTAACCCCCGGGGCCAGTTCCCTGAGGATCAGGCCATCCGCCGTGACATCGATCACGGCCAGGTCGGTGATGATGCGGTCGATGCAGGCCCTCCCGGTGAGGGGGAGCGTGCATTCGGTGACGAGTTTGGCCGAGCCGTCTTTGGCTACGTGCTCCATCACCACAATGACTCGCTCGGCGCCGGAGACGAGATCCATCGCTCCGCCCATGCCCTTAATGAGCTTGCCAGGCACCGCCCAGTTGGCGATATCACCCGCAGCCGAAACCTGCATCGCCCCGAGCACCGCGGTGGCGATGCGGCCACCGCGGATCATCCCGAAACTGGCAGCCGAATCGAAATACGAAGCGCCGGCGAGAACCGTCACGGTTTCCTTGCCGGCGTTGATGAGGGTGGGGTCGGCTTCACCCTCCCAGGGGTACGGGCCAACTCCCAATATTCCATTTTCGGAATGCAGGATAACGGTGATGCCGGCCGGCAGGCAGTTAGGGATAAGCGTCGGCAATCCAATGCCGAGGTTGACATAGCTACCGTCCACCAGTTCGGTGGCAGCCCGCGCCGCCATTTGTTCTCGTGTCCACGCCATCAGCCTCGCTCCTCTCGAATACGTGTCGTGGTCTTCTCGATGGGCAGCTCGCCAGCCTGATCGGCGGTGAGTTGCACGATGCGATCAACGTAGATGCCTGGGAGGTGAATCTGGTCCGGGTCAAGCTCACCGGGCTCGACGAGCTCGGTCACCTCGGCGATGGTGATGCGCCCGGCCATCGCGGCCAGCGGGTTGAAGTTGCGCGCAGACTTTTCGAACACAAGGTTGCCGTGCCGGTCGCCTTTCGCCGCACGAACCAGCGCGAAATCGGCCCTGATGGCATGTTCAAGCACATACTGCCGCGGTGCATCGAGCGATTCGATGGTGCGTGTTTCTTTGGCGGGGGATGCCACGGCGACGGTTCCATCCGAGGCGTACCGCCAGGGCATCCCGCCCTCTGAGACCACCGTGCCAACCCCTGTCGGAGTGTAGAACGCCGGGATACCGACGCCACCGCAGCGCAGCCGCTCGGCGAGGGTGCCCTGCGGGGTCAGCTCGACCTCGATCTCTCCCGCGAGATATTGGCGCGCGAATTCTTTGTTCTCACCGATGTAGGAGGCGACAATGCGCCGGATGCGGCCCGCGGACAGTAGCACGCCGAGACCCCAGCCATCCACTCCGCAGTTATTGGAAACGACCTCGAGATCGGTCGAGCCGTGGGCAAGAAGGGCGCTGATGAGCGTCATGGGCACACCGACGAGGCCGAAGCCACCGACCGCGAGGGTTGCGCCGTGGGGAATGTCGGCGATCGCCCGATCGGCCGAGTCGAAGGTCTTGTCCACGGTGACTCCCATCAGTTCTTCGCCACCCTCAGGCTAGTAGCAGGGTGAGGGTGGCGAAGCAGCGCAGAAGATCGATCATGGGAGTCCAGGCGCCACACGTCAGCCTGAGGTCTCACGTCGTCCTGCATAGTCAGCCAGACGTTGTGCTCGTTGATCACCCCGATCATTTCGTGATCACTTCCGCGTGGACGAATTCGTTGCGCAGGATGCCTCATCTCCGGTGACGAGCGCCGCGACGGCATCTCCGCGGAATGTCGCATGCGCTCCCCTAGATCGAACCTCTTCCGAGGTGTTTCGAGGCTCTTGACCTTCGATCCGAGGATCCAGTGCCACGGCAGCGAGGCTAAGCAGGGTTGTGTAGTCGTATTCTCCAGCGCCCTGGTTGATCTTGCGAGAACTCGGGCGTGTGCCGAGTCGTTGACATGAGCCCCGAAGCTCCTATAAAGTGAGCCTTATCAAAGACGATATAGGATTCCTGGACATTGCCGCCGCGGGGTCCGGTTGTGGAGTGCAGGATGCGCCGATGGAATCCGACCAGGCCCGTCGCCCTGATACTGGGGGCGGCCCTTGTCGCCGGGGGCGTCCTTGCCAGCTCGTCAGTGGCGACCGCTGCAGTGCAGGCCACCCTATACGCGTCTCCCACCGGAACGGCGACGTCAGGTTGCTCCATTTCCGCTCCGTGCAGTTTGCTGGCCGCGCAAACTGTTGTGCGCAGCATGACCGCAGCAATGACCGGCGATATCGTGGTGCAGCTTCGTGGTGGCACCTATCGGATGTCGTCGACCTGGGCATTCTCGAATAGCGAACGAGACTCCGGTACAAACGGTTACCGCGTCACCTACACGGCCTATTCAGGGGAGATTCCCCGGATCAGTGGCGCCAAGAAAATCACCGGCTGGACTCTTTACGATGCTGCGAAGAATATCTGGAGTGCTCCGGTTGGCACCTCGCTTCGAACTCGAGAACTGTATGTCAACGGGGTGCGCGCCCACATCGCCCGTGGGCCGTCCAACCCCACCGGTTGGGGAACACCAACATCAACCGGACTACTGGCTCCAGACTCGACGCTGGCGTCCTGGCCTGACATCGTGGGCACCGAGGTCGTCAGTGAGAACACGTGGGTGCACAAGTCCTGCCCGATCACCGCGGCGTCCGGCACCAGCGTCACCCTTGCGCAACCCTGTTACGCAAACGCCGGGGTGCCGTTCGTTTTCAACTCGGGAGACCGAATTCCTCAGGAAAAGTTCAATGTTTCCTGGCTGCAAAATGCGTATGAATTGCTCAACAACCCTGGCACTTTTTACCTCAAGTCAAGTGCCGGGACGCTGTTTTACGTTCCTCGCGCTAATGAGGATCTCGCCTCGGCTGACGTCGAAGCGCCGGTGTTGGAAACTCTTGTGCGCGGCACCGGGACGGCCGCTGCGCCTTTGACGAATATCACGTTTTCCCGGTTGGTTTTTGAGCACGCGACCTGGCTTGAACCATCGACCAGTGGTGGGTACGCGGAGGGTCAGGCCGGCTGGCATATCACCGGAGCCAACACTCAAGTTCCGATGGCTAATCTCACCCGGACGGCGGGCAATCTCGTTTTTGATCATTCGACTAATCTGAACTTCACCGGAGACACGTTTACCCACCTCGGGTCAGTGGGCCTCGAATTGACCCTGGGGAGCAAGAACAACACAATCCTGGGCAGCACATTTACTGACATTGGCAGCAACGCGCTGCAAATCGGCAGCGTCACCGTGGCGGACAGGTTCCCCGCCGACGGCGACAAAGTCACCGGCAACACGGTGAAGAACAGCGTGATCACCTACGCCGGTCAGGTGTACCGAGGGGCGGTCGGAATCTTTGTGGGTTACACCACCGGAACGACCATCACCCATAACGCGATAGGCCAGCTTCCTTACACCGCGATCAGCGTCAATCTTGGCTGGGAGGGCCTGTCGTACAGCGGGGACGCGACCGTGACCTACAACGAGATCTTC
The DNA here is from genome assembly GCF_031364185.1 of Salinibacterium sp. Taxonomy (NCBI): domain Bacteria; kingdom Bacillati; phylum Actinomycetota; class Actinomycetes; order Micrococcales; family Microbacteriaceae; genus Salinibacterium; species Salinibacterium sp. Next base: position 9,237 of record NZ_JANLVV010000273.1, read on the forward strand.
CAGGACATGGGAGTCCTTACCGACGGCGGTGCGATGTATAGCCAGATGGCGATGGCGAGCCCGTCGGTCATGAAATACAACTACCTCCACGACGAGAAGATCACCTGGGGCGGCGCCGTCTATCTCGACGCCACTACGGGGAATTGGACCGTGCAAAACAACGTGCTCGACACCGGCACCGGCGCGTCTCGGTTTATCCAGTGCTGCTTCGCCGTGGAGGCACGAAACAACGTCGTCCAGTTCAACTACAGCAATGCCTCGGGCACTGCGAGAGGCGTTCCCCACCCGTCGAACACCGTCAACAACAACTATGACAACCTGACGAGTTTCCCGGCGGAGGCGCAGACGATTATGGCGGGTGCTGGTTTGGAACCGGCCTTCGCATACCTGCTATCGGAGCGCACTTACAACGACACCACCAACGGCATCAGCTACAGCGGAAACGGATGGACATATTCGCCGGATCGTGGGTACGGTGATGTGGGCGACGACCTCCGGTACAGCAACGCCGCCGGAGCAGCGGTCACCATTCCCTTCACGGGCAGCGGGATCTCTTGGCTCACCCAGCGGAGCACCTTTACTGGCCCGGTTCAGGTCTACGTGGATGGCGTCGACCAGGGCACGATCACACCGCCGACCAGCGGCGCCCCATATCCGACCCGGCACGTTGGCTACAGCATCAACGGGCTGGCTGCAGGAAACCACACGCTCAAGATTGTCAACAACGGGGCTGCGCTGATTACCGTGGACGCGTTCACGGTGTCGGGCCCACGCACAACCGTCAATGACGGGGCCGCGGGAGTCATTTACTCGGGCTCCGGCTGGACCTACGCAAGTGGGCGCGGGTATGGCGACTTCGGGGATGACCTGCACTACAACTACTCGGCCGGCGCTACCGTCCAATACGCCTTCACAGGCAGCGGAATCGGGTGGCTCGCCCAAAGAAGCTCCTTCACCGGCCCAGTCCAGGTGTACGTCGACGGCGTTGATCAGGGTGTCATCACGCCGAAGTCCAGCGGCAGCCCCTATCCAGTTCAGCAGGTCGAGTACAACATCACGGGCTTGGCGGCGGGGTCTCATAATCTCAAAATTGTGAACATCACCTCCAAGCTTTTCACCGTCGACGCGTTCACCATCGAGAACAACCGCAAGACCAGTAACGACACCGATCTGGCAGTGATCTACAGCGGAGCCGGGTGGACCTACGCAAGCGCTCGCGGGTATGGCGACTTCGGGGATGACGTGCACTACAGCCGTGCTGCCGGAGCGACGGTCACCGTGCCCTTCACCGGCAGCGGTATCGCCTGGCTCGCCCAGGCAAGCACCTTCACCGGGGCCGTTCAGGTACATGTCGACGGTGTCGATCAGGGGGCAATCACCCCGGCGAAGAGCGGCAGCCCGTATCCAACGCAGCAGATCGGCTACAGCATCACCGGCTTAACGGCGGGGGAACACACTCTCAAGATCGTCAACAATGGCGCTGCTCTTATCACTGTTGACGCGTTCACCGTCAAGCAGTAGCCGCAGGCACCCGTGACAGCGATCACAGCACGCTTGTGGTGATACGGGCTCTTCCGGTGAGCGCGACGGTGCGTTCGTCGACGAGTTTGCAAACACCGCTCAGTGGGCCATATCGCCCGCAGCCGAGATCTAAGTCGGCCCTGGTGGCGTGGGCAAGCACTTACTGCCGCTGTGCATCCAGCGTGTCGATGGTGCGCTTTTCTCTGGCGGGGGATGCCACGGCGACCGTTCCATCCGAGGCGTACCGCCAAGGCATCCCGCCCTCTGAGACCGCCGCGCCGGATGCGGCCAGCAGACAGCAGCACGCCGAGACCGCAGCCATCCACTCCGCAGTCATGGGAGACGACCTCGAGATCGGTCGAGCCGTGAGCAATGTCGGCGATCGCCCGATCGGGCAGGCCAGTGCCACCGCAGTGTGGGAGCGCGACCAGATGATTCAGTATGTGACCTACACGGGGGTTCGCGATCGGCTGCCCAAGCGGCTAACCTTTACCTACCCGTTACATTGCGTGCCTGATGGCACGCGATCCGCAACCCGAAGAATCGATACGGCGCTGCCTGCGCGTTCGAGCCAGAGGAGCAACGCCATGACACTGCGAGCAACGCTGCGGTCTGGCCTCTCTGCACACGTGACATCGCTCCGGATGGGTTCTGCGTAGTGCCCACGTTCGAGGATGAACGGCAGCTGGCCGAATTGCCGCCCACGCTGACGCGTCGTGAGGCCCGCGCGCGTGAGGCCGCGGCTGCCGCGACGCGCCCCGGCCGAGGTGTGAGCCCTGCCCCGCCTGACCCTGACACCATCATCATGCCCACGACGCTCGCGCCGGTCGAGCCTCCCGCGGAGGCCGTGGTCGGCCTCCGTCGGCGTGCCGCCAGCGTGCCGAAAAAGACCCTGGCTCACCGACGTGCGTCCGTGCGAGTGGGCCGGGCCGTTCGTTCGGCCCACACCTCGCCCAAGCGATCGACGACGATCGGATCACAATTTGTTTCACTTGGCGCCCTGATCATCGCGGGCGCCCTGCTTGTGGGCTCGTCTGTGCCGATCAACGTGCTCGGCACCGAGGCGAGTGCGGCCGCTGCCCCCAATGTCGCGACGGCGAGAAGTTCCGGTCAGACCCTCCTCGTCCCCGCCAGCGGAATCGCGGGAGCGACGGTGCGCGACAGCTTCGACGCTATCTCGGGCGCTGAGATGCTCGCATTGAAGTATTCGGGATCCGACTACTCCTACAGCGTGACCAGTGGCGCTGTGCGCTGGCCATTCCCATATACCGTGCCGATCACCGACGGATTTGGTCCGCGCGCCAGTGGCTTTCATAAAGGGACCGACTTCGTGCCGGGCGAGGGCGCGCCTATTTACGCGATCGCCGACGGCGTTGCCGTGTCGTCGGGCTATGACGACTCCGGATACGGCAACCACGTCATCATCCAACACAATCTTGGCGGCGTGAATATTAAGAGCAATTACGCGCACATGGCGATGAACTCCAGCCCCATCGTGGCCGGCCAGCAGATCAAGGTGGGTGACTTTCTGGGGTTGGTGGGTGACACCGGAATCTCGTATGGCGCACACCTGCATTTCGAGATCTACATCGACGACGTGCCGGTGGATCCATTCGAGTGGCTTCAGGCGAACGCGATAAACAACTAGCCGCGCAGTCGGTTAGCTGCGCAGCCAGACCGCCGTGTCGGCCGGTAACGCCCCGCCGATGATGTCTTCGCTGGCCAGCAGCAACTCCCCGATCGGCAGCTCAACGGCCACCTTGCCGAGATTCACGATGACGGTCACGGGGCCATTGCGCAGCGCGATGACATCGGGCCCGTAGCCGTCGAGCCACTGCACAGCGCCGGCGCCGAGTCGGTGTTCGGAGCGCAGTGCGAGAGCCGTGCGGTACAACTCGAGCGTGCTGCCCGCGAGACCCTCCTGCGCGTCGCGAGCGTAAGGCGCCCAATCCTCTGGCTGCGGCAACCAGCTGTTGCCCGACGGGCCGAAGCCGTACGACGGCTTATCGGCCTCCCAGGGGATCGGCACGCGGCATCCATCACGACCATACTTCTCGTGATTCGTGCGCAACCAGGTCGGATCCTGGCGGGCAGAGTCGGGAAGCTCCATATCTTCGGGCAGGCCGAGTTCTTCACCCTGGTACAGGTAGGCGCTACCCGGAAGTGACAGCATGAGGGACGTCGCGGCGCGGGCGCGACGGAGGCCGGACGCGGTGTCGGGCTTTCCGGGCGTCTTCGGCCCGATGCCGGAACCCTGCGGAACATCCGCATGCAACGCCAGGCGGGTCGCGTGCCTGACGACATCGTGGTTCGACAGCACCCAGGTGCTCGGGGCACCGACGGCGCCAAATGCGGCGATCGAGTCGTCGACGACCTTGCGCATGTCACGCGCTGTCCACTCGGTGAACATGTAGCCGAAGTTGAAGGCCTGGCTGAACTCATCCGGTCGCACCCACAGCGCCATTTTCTCGAGTGGATCGACCCAGGCCTCGGCGGCCATCACGCGGTCGCCGGGGTATTCGGCGAGAACGGCATTCCAGCCGCGCCAAATGTCGTGCACGCCCGAATGCCCCCAATACGGCGGGTCAGGCGGCACGTCGGCGATGCCGGGAACGAGGTCGGTAGCCGCAGCAGCGGTGCCACCCATGCTGGCCGTCTCCATGGGCGGGGTGTAGTCGGGAAGCCCCTCCTCCTTGATCATGCCGTGCGCGACATCCACCCGGAAACCGTCGACGCCGCGGTCGAGCCAGAAGCGCAGGATGTCGAAGAACTGCTCGCGAACCCACGGGTTTTCCCAGTTCAGGTCGGGCTGGCTCACGTCAAAAATGTGCAGGTACCACTGGCCGGGCGTGCCGTCGGGGTTAGTGATGCGCTGCCACATCGGGCCGCCAAATACCGACTCCCAGTTGTTGGGGGCGATGTCACCGTTCGGGCCCTTGCCGTCGCGGAACATGTAGCGATCACGCTCGGCGGATCCCTCCGACGACGCCAAAGCCTCCTGGAACCAGCGGTGCTGATCGGAGGTGTGGTTCGGAACCATATCGGCAATGACTCTGAGCCCAAGATCGTGGGCGGTGGCCATGAGGGTATCGAAGTCGGCAAGAGTCCCGAACATGGGGTCGACATCGCAGTAGTCGGATACGTCGTATCCTGCGTCCTTTTGCGGAGAGCTGAAAAACGGCGAGAGCCACACGGCATCGACGCCGAGCTCGGCGAGGGAATGCAGGCGACTGGTGATGCCCGGCAGGTCGCCGATGCCGTCACCGGTAGAGTCAGCGAAAGATCTAGGATAGATCTGATAAATGACGGCGGTGCGCCACCACTCGGAGCCCGGCGAGGTGACCTGTTCGCCTGTGACAGGACGGTCGGCGGGCACAGTGAAGTCCGGGGCACTCTCGAGGGTCATGCGATCACGATACTTCATGCAGGCCGACGTGCAAGCGCTTGCACGGAGGAGGCCGCGCGCTGGCGCCCGCGCTCCACGGCGTGCCGCCCGGCCCGCGCGGCGGGAGAAACTGCCGGTGCGGCGGGAGTTGTTCACCGTCGGAGGGAGTAGCGACTCCCGCCGCGCGCGGTTTTCTCCCGCCACACAGGAGCGGGAGGGGCGCGCGGAT
>NZ_JANLVV010000090.1:0-5239 GCF_031364185.1 Salinibacterium sp.
GTCACGGAACTTTCGCACCTGCACTGTCGGCATCATCGCATCCTTCGTGTCGGGATAATCCCACATTGCATGATGTGGTGATATACCCACATTAGGGCATGTCGGGATATTCCCACAACGTGCAGAACACAACGTAGGGAACGCTATACGCGGACACAGATTTGTCGAACGGTCTCCACATTATTCACGCAGGTTGTGGATGCCGTGACCCCACCGAGGCGTTGCACGGCTCGCTGAAAATCTCCGTACCAATCCCGACGAAGTAGGCCGATGCGTAGCGATCGTCGACGCCGGTAGTGCCCTCGCCTGAAGTCTCGCCCAGCACCCGATCGCGCATGGTCTTCGTGGCAAGGTAGTGCGCGACGAGCCTGACCCAGTCCTCGCCTATCGGATTCGCCAGCGACTGGTCGGCCAGCATCACGATGCCGCCCACCCCCGCGCGAACACTCCACTGCTCACAACAGCTTGCGAGCCGTCGCCCACACCGTGAGTTCGTGACGGGATGACAGCTGCAGTTTGCGCAATACGGCCGAGACGTGGCTTTCCACCGTCTTGATGGAGATGAACAGGTCTGTCGCGACCTCTTTATAGGCGTAGCCGCGAGCGATAAGACGCATCACCTCACGCTCCCGGGCAGAGAGGCGGTCGAGTTCATCGTCAGTCGAGGCTTGCTCCCCCGCGACAGCGCCGAAGGCATCGAGCACGAATCCTGCGAGTCGAGGCGAGAACACCGCATCCCCGCTCGCCACGGCGGCTACCGCTCGGCTGACCTCAGCCCCGGAGCTGCCCTTCGTGATGTACCCACGCGCACCCGCCCGGATCACCCCGACCACATCAGCTGCCGAGTCAGACACGCTCAGCGCGAGAAACCGCACCGAAGTGAGCAGCTCACTCGACGCCCGAATGACCTCGGCACCCCCGCCGCCCGCCCCGCCCGGCAGGTGCACGTCGAGCAGCACCACGTCGGGCCGCAGCCGAGCAATCAGCGCAACCGCCTCGTCGACCGTCGCAGCCTCCCCGAGAACCGCAACCGAGGCATCGAGGTCCGCCCTGAGTCCCGAGCGGAAAATCGAATGGTCGTCGACGATCACCACCGTGGTCATTGCTGTGCCTCCAGGTGCAGGTGCACCTCTGTCCCTGTGCCGCCAGCGCCGGGTCGTACCGTCGCAGAACCGCCGACCCGCGTCATCCTGCCCATGATTGATTCCCGGATGCCCAGCCTGTCGCTCGCCAACGCCTCCAGATCGACGCCCGCACCTCGGTCGCGCACCCAAATGTCTATCCCGGACGGCGTGGTCTCGAGATAAACGGAAACCTCGCCACCGGCGTGCTTCGCGGCATTGAGCATGGCCTCCCGCGATGCGGCGATGAGCGCGGCGACCCCCGGCACAGACTCCCCGGTGGCAACCACCTCGATGCGAACCGCGTAATCGAGTTCGATCGCCGCGGCCACCTCCCGCAGCTCGGCAGAAAGGTCGGCGGCAATCGGCGCATCCCCGAGAAAGAGCCAGTCCCTCAGTTCGCGCTCCTGCGCCCTGGCGATGCGGGCGACCTCGCTCGACGACCCGGCACGATTCTGGATGAGCGCCAGGGTCTGCAGCACCGAGTCATGCAGGTGCGCGGCTAACTCTGCCCGCTGCTCCTCACGGACGCGGGTGGTGCGCTCCGCCATCAGGTCGCTCCACAGCGCGACGACACGAGGGGCAATCAGCAGGGCAGTGCCGAGCACGACTATGCCAACGGCGAGCACGGCATTGATCGCGGTCGGGCGCACGAGGAGCACCCCGACGCCGCTGGCCAGCAGCAGAGCAGACGAGAGCGACCGCACTCCCACGCTGTATCCGCGCGAACGGTTCGGGTCATGCCTGTCGAACGCCAGGCTCCAGGCCACCGCAGCGGCGCTGGAGAGCGTGAGCCCCAGAAGCGCGGGGGTGACGAGAACGGGGCTCGCGCCAACCATTACGCTGCCCACGACCAGGGTGCACAGCGCGGCGATCCCGACGAAGATCGCGGCCATGGGAGCCGCCCGCTGAACCTGCGCCGAGTCGTCGCTTTCCGTCGGTGCCAGCGGAACAAGAGCCCATAGCCAGAGGTACAGCAGAATGCCGGCTCCACCCAACAGCGCGAGCACGATCGCGAGCAGGCGCGTACGCCCGGTCGTCCAGCCCAGGTGGAGTGCAAGACCGGCACACACTCCACCGACCACAACGCGGCGCGGGCGACGCAGCTCTACCCGAAGCGCCACGGTTGTCATGCCTGCATCCAAGCAGGTTTTGACGCTCGTCGAGTGCGGAATCAGGGTGCAGTCAGGGTGGTCACCCATGGCGGACACTTCGGAGCGAGGCCACTATCGAACTATGGCAGCACAAACCAAGCCCGACGCAGACCGCATCCACGACGAAGAAGGTACGGCCGAACCGACGCCACCCCCGCCCACCAGGAGACACCGATTTTTTGGCTGGATGCGCTCACTGGGTATCCAGCGTCAGGCCGGGTGGGCCGGCGGCGTCTGTTCCGGTGTCGCGGCGCGGCTCGACATCGACCCTCTCATCGTGCGCGGCATGGTCGTCGTGGTCGCAATTCTCGGAGGACCCGCGTTCATCATCTATGCGGCGGCGTGGCTACTACTGCCCGATGAAGACGACACCATCCACCTCGAGAACCTGGGCCGCGGCCGGGTGGAGTCACCGATCGCGGGCATCGGCGCTCTGGTTGTGCTCTCCATGCTGCCGATGGCGCAGGGATTTTGGTACCTTGGCTCCTCCTACTGGGGCGCCCCGGCCTGGGGTTACGACCTGGGCCGTGCCCTCTGGACGATCGTGCTTCTCGGCGCCGTCGTCACCTTCGTCGTCTGGATCGCTCGCCGGGCTGGCCGAAACGAACCGCCCACGAACTCGTCGCCGGTCTTGTGCCCCGCAACGACCGACGGCCGACCAGAGACAATTCCAGAACCCACAATTCCGGATGCCTCGGCCTCCAGTACAACGCGGGTCTCAGCACCCCCGCCCGCGGCCCCCGCAGCTGACGCGTCGACGGAAGAGCTCATCGCTTGGCGCGAACGCCAGGCATTGTGGAAGCAGCAGAACCGGGACTTCAAGAGTGCTGAAGCCGCCAGCCAGCGCGTCGTCCGCCGACAACGGGCCGCGGAGTACCGGGCGCGCGCTCGGGCGTCCTCCGCCGAATCCGCCGAGCGCCGCCGACTGCGCAGGCTCGCGAATCCGGTGCTGTCGGCTCCCACCGTGCTCGCGGTGGTGGGTGCTGCGATCCTCGGCGGCGGACTAGCCGCAGCAGCAGCGTCGTTGGGCTCAGCATCATCCAGTATCGGGATTGCCATCGGGTTCGCTGTCGCGGCGGTCATCATGGGGACCGCCATCATTGTCGGCGGTGTCATGCGCCACCGAAGCGGCTTCCTGGCGTTCCTCGCCGGCGTGACGCTGATGGTCGCGCTCGTGTCGACGGCGATACCGACCGAACGCGCCCTTCTGCCACCCATCGGTTACGGCGTCGGCATCGGCAATTACGTGCAACCCTTCGGCACGGCGACAGTAACCACATCTTCGGGAATACCTGAGGGCACCACAGACATTCTGCAGGGCAATGGTTCGGTAAGCATTGGGGTCGAAGAAGGAACGGCCGCGATCATCCAGGTGGCCTCGTCATCAAGCGTCGTGACGGTATGGACCAGCACCGAGCAGCAAGACGGTGGTATCGAAATGGTTCCGAGCACGATCAACCCCGGATCGACAACACAAGACGGGGTGCAGCGGTGGGAGTTCACCGTGGGCGACCCTGATGCCAGACAAATTCGCACGATCCGCATCTGGCAGAACAGTGGGTACGTCGAAATCACTGACAACAACCTGCAGCAACCTGAGGAGTGACACCGTGACAAACGTTGAACCCGATTCCGCGGAATCCACTTCGAATCCGGTCACGCGACCACGCGTCAGGTTCGGCACCATCAGCTGGGGCTTGATCGTCGGGCTCGGCGGCTTGGCGTTACTGCTGTTGCTGCTCACTCCCGGCGCGCGCAGTCAGCTTGTGCAGTGGGTGTGGGGGCTGGATGCCGCCACTGTGGTTCAGCTAGTCGCAGTTATGTGCGGCGCGATCCTGTTGCTCCTGGGCGTGCTGGCGTTGGTTCGCCGGCGACAGTTGCGCAAGGTGCAGTGAGCAGGGTGCGGTGAGCACGATGGAGTTACCCGTCAACCTGATTTCGCCCGTAGATGGATGCGCTTTCCCTGTTTGCTGAAGATGGCCAGGATCTCGGCGGGGCCAGGCCCGGCAGACTTCAGCCAGTGTGGAGTCCGGGTGTCGAACTCCGCTGCTTCGCCCGCGCCCATGATGATGTCGTGGTCGCCGAGAATGAGCCGGAGCCTGCCGGTAAGCACGTACAGCCATTCATAACCGTCATGCACTTTAGGATCCGGGGCCTCGCCCGGCCTCGGTGATGGGAACGTTATTCGTGCCGCCTGGGAGGGCGAGGCATCCGGCGACAACTGCTCGAACGTGACCTCGTCGATGCGTCTCGTTCTCTTCGGGATGCGGGGGTCGGGAACGCTGCGCGGCACCAGATCGTCGAGCTCGAGTCGCAACGCCCGGGCCAGCGGCACCACCAACTCGAGGTTGGGCGCACGCTTGCCCGCCTCGAGCCTGGAGATGGTGCTCGGCGAGATATCGGTGAGCGCAGCGAGTTCCCCGAGCGTCAGGCCGCGTTTCTGCCGCCAGCTCCTGAGCCGGGGGCCAATTTCGTGCAGGGCGGGGTCTGGCATCGAGGCTCCTTGCCAATTCGGCACAATTATTTGCCTTTATGGTAACCGCACGATCACCCTTAAGCTATGACTTCAGTTGACAACACCCCCTGGGATGTCGTAATTGTGGGCGGCGGCTCGGCCGGTCTCAGTGCGGCTCTTGTTCTCTCGCGAGCCCGACGACGTGCGCTCGTTCTGGACTCCGGAACCCCGCGCAACCGCTTTGCGCCTCACCTGCACGGCGTGCTCAGCCGCGACGGTTATGCGCCACTCGATCTCGTCGCAGACGGGCAGCGAGAGGTGCGGGCCGCCGACGGCGTGATCGAGTTCGGGACGGCGGCATCCGTTACTCGACACGGTGATTTCTTCGAGCTCGCAACAGACGACGGGCGCCGGTATCGCACCTCGAGGGTGGTGGTGGCCTCGGGCCTTCGTGACGAGCTTCCGGCTGTTCCGGGGCTTGCTGAACAGTGGGGTCGAGGCGTAGTCGC
>NZ_JANLVV010000295.1:0-1260 GCF_031364185.1 Salinibacterium sp.
CGAGCTCGATTACGGGATGACCGACGGCATCGAGCATCCTGCGCACAATGCGGTTGCGCCCGGAGTGCAGGGTGATCTCGACCATCGAGGCACCACCCGAGGCGGCCCCCAGCAGGCGCGCTCGGTCGGCATGGATGGGCCCGTCCTCGAGCTCGATCCCTCGCGTCAGTGTGCTGATCGTCTGGGCGCTCACCGACCCTGACACCTTGGCGATGTAGGTTTTCGACACCCCGAAGGAAGGATGCGCCAGCACGTGCGCAAGCTCCCCATCATTGGTGAGCACGAGCAGCCCCGAGGTGTTCGCATCGAGACGCCCCACGTTGAAGAGTCGCTCGTCGTAGTCGCGGGTGAAGTCGCGTAGGTCGGGCCTGCCCCCTTCATCCGCCATGGAACTGACCACACCGATCGGCTTGTTCAGCATCACGTACCGCCTGCTGGCGTCGAGCTGGATCGCCGTGCCGTCGACGGTCACCCTGTCGGTGGGCAGTACTCTACGGCCGGGCTCATCGACGATCTCGCCATTGACCGTGACCCGACCCTGCGAAATGAGATCTTCAGACACCCGGCGTGACGCGACGCCCGCCGCAGCCATGACTTTCTGCAGCCGCTCCCCCTCGGGGTTGGGTTCGTCGTGTGTGCTGGTGCTGCTCATCAGGCTCCCGCCGTGGAAAAACCGTCTGCTCCGTCGTCGAGCAGCGGAGAAATGTGGGGAAGTTCGTCAATCGAGTTGATGCCGAGCTGTACCAGCAGGATGTCGGTGGTCTCGTAGTGGATCGCGCCGGTCTCACTGTCGGTGAATGCTTCGGTGATCAGCCCTCGGCCGAGGAGCGTACGCACGACAGAATCAACATTCACCGCGCGAATGGATGCCACCGCACCCCTGCTGATCGGCTGCTTATAGGCGATCACGGCGAGGGTCTCAAGTGCGGCCTGGCTCAGCCTTGTCGGATTCTGGGTGAGCACGAAATCCCGTACGGCGTCATCATGCTCGGGACGCACATACACGCGCCATCCCCCGCCGACCTCGCGAAGTTCGAAGCCGCGGCGTGTTCCCCCGTTATCCCCGTCGTAGTCTGCTACGAGCCTCTCGATGGACTGTCGGACGGCGGGCACCGGCGCCCCCAGCGCCGTGGCGAGCGACACAACCGACTGTGGCTCGTCGGCCACCATCAGGATCGCCTCGACGCTGCGCTCCAGGTGGATGACGCTGGTCGCCACGGTCACGCCAGTGTCGGTTTCGATCGTGTCGTTGTCGATCGT
>NZ_JANLVV010000296.1:0-1629 GCF_031364185.1 Salinibacterium sp.
GGCCACGACGTCCGGCGGCACACAGACGACGACGAGCTCGGGCAGCTCCCCCGGTCGGCCGGGTCGCCCTGCGCCATAGTCGACGGCCAGTTCGAGCGCGGAGGGCGACACGTCATCCAGCGCGACATCCACGCCGCGTTCCCGCAGTGCGAGCCCGATGCTGGCACCCAGGAGGCCAGCGCCGACGATGCGCACCGGGCCGGCAAGTCGGGGCTCAGGCATCGGCGTCACCCGCCGACTCAGTCACTGCGGCATCGCCCTCTCCAACACGGGAAATGGTCAGCAGCTCGCCCAACTCGGCCTTGGTGAGATCGCGGGTGCGGCCCATACCGAGGGTGCCGAGGTGGAGGGGCCCAAACTGGCGCCGGACCAACTCGATCACGGGGTGACCGACGGCATCGAGCATCCGGCGCACAATGCGGTTGCGCCCGGAGTGCAGGGTGATCTCGACCATCGAGGCACCACCCGAGGCGGCCCCCAGCAGGCGCGCCCTGTCGGCATGGATGGGCCCGTCGTCGAGCTCGATCCCTCGCGTCAATGTGCTGACCGTCTGGGCGCTCACCGACCCTGACACCTTGGCAATGTAGGTTTTCGATACCCCGAAGGAAGGATGCGCGAGCACATGCGCAAGCTCCCCATCATTGGTAAGCACGAGCAGGCCCGAGGTGTTCGCATCGAGACGCCCCACGTTGAAGAGTCGCTCGTCGTAGTCGCGGGTGAAGTCGCGCAGGTCGGGCCTGCCCCCTTCATCCGCCATAGAACTGACCACGCCGATCGGCTTATTCAGCATCACGTACCGCCTGCTGGCGTCGAGCTGGATCGCGGTGCCGTCAACGGTCACCCTGTCGGTGGACAGCACTCGACGGCCGGGCTCGTCGACGATCTCACCATTGACCGTGACCCGACCCTGCGAAATGAGGTCTTCAGACACCCGGCGTGACGCGACGCCCGCCGCGGCCATGACTTTTTGCAGCCGCTCCCCCTCGGGATGGGTTTCATCAAGCGCAGTGGTGTTGCTCATCAGGCTCCTGCCGTGGAAAAACCGTCTGCTCCATCGTCGAGAAGCGGAGAAATGTGGGGAAGCTCGTCAAGGGAATTGATGCCGAGTTGCACCAGCAGGATGTCGGTGGTCTCGTAGTGAATCGCACCGGTCTCACTGTCAGTGAACGCCTCGGTGATTAGCCCTCGGCCGAGGAGCGTACGCACGACAGAATCAACATTCACCGCGCGAATGGATGCCACGGCACCCCGGCTGATCGGCTGCTTATAGGCGATCACGGCGAGGGTCTCAAGTGCGGCCTGGCTCAGCCTTGTCGGATTCTGGGTGAGCACGAAATCCCGTACGGCGTCATCGTGCTCGGGACGCACATAGACGCGCCATCCCCCGCCGACCTCGCGAAGTTCGAACCCGCGGCGGGTTGCCCCTTCGTCCCCGTCGTAGTTCGCCACGAGCCTCTCGATGGACTGTCGGACGGCGGGCACCGGCGCCCCCAGCGCGGTGGCGAGCGATACAACCGACTGTGGCTCGTCGGCCACCATCAGGATCGCCTCGACGCTGCGCTCCAGGTGGATGACGCTGGTCGCCACGGTCACGCCAGTGTCGGTTTCGATCGTGTCGTTGTCGATCGT
>NZ_JANLVV010000302.1:0-3783 GCF_031364185.1 Salinibacterium sp.
GTCCTGCGTTGCTGCGCGTGCGCTCGACGAGGATGAGCTACTTGACCACATGTACCAAGGTCACGTGGTCAACTCCGCCGGCTGGTCCAAAACCTCGACAAACACTGAACTCAGAAGAGCCGGACAGGTCGATTTTCGGCCAAGAATCGTCCCCAGCAATTTTCAAGTGTGGGCAGGATGTGGGCAGAAGCCACAACGGGCCCGACCACATTCCAGAAGAAATGGTGGTCAGGCCTGTTATTTTCTGTGCGCCCGGGGGATTTGACTCCCCTAACGCGCCGCCTGCCCACTGCTTCGCAGCGGCCCGGACTGCACAGCGGGGGCCCACGAGGGGCTTCGCGTCCACCCCGCCGAACAAACGAGAAAGACCCCGTCAAAAAACAACGGGTTCTTTCTCGTTGGTGCGCCCGGAGGGATTTGAACCCCCGGCCTATTGATCCGTAGTCGAAGGTCGTATCCGCGGAGTTGTGCTGAAGTGGCCGAAATACCGCCAAACTGCTGGTGACTGGGCGCGACCTCGGTGCCATGAGTTGACCACGATGCTCTCCATGTGTGGGTGAAATGTGGGCACGTCCATACATGCGCGAAACTGTGATGTATCAGGACATGGGTGACAGTTCTGCATCAGGACATCGGTGACACTTCCTGCATCAAGACATTGGTGACACTTAGAGGGTCCGAGGTTGCCGCCCTCGGGGTCGGCCGGAGCGGACGTATTTGGTTCCGGGTCTCGGCCAGCGGTATCGCATGAGCTCGGTGCCTTGGTCGTCGAAGACGAGCAGGTGTTGGTCGGTTTCAACGAGATAGACGCTCTGTCCGGCGAGGTGCCGGGTGACGTGGAACCGGGTTTGGCGGACTTGGACGATGCCGTTGGCGGCGACCGTGGTGCGGCGGACGCCGTCCCAGCCAACAGGGCGGATTTGGTTTCGTGGCCGCGGCGGGTCGGCTTTCGGTGTCGCCTCCCAGGCCTGCTGCGGGGTGATCCGGCCGGGAAGTCCCTGATGGGGTCGCTCAGTGTTATAGATCCGGTCGAACTCATCGACCTGGACCTGCAGTTGTTCGAGCGATGCGGCCAAGGGCTGTTTGTCGAGGAAGCGGAACAGGGTCTGGTGGAAGCGTTCGTTCTTGCCCTGTGTGGTCGGTTTATAAGGTTTGCCGGTGATGGGCTCAACACCGAGCCGGGTGACGTAGGTGACGAGCTGGCCGACAGCACCACGCCGTGATGGGTTTAAAGCGGCGCCGTTGTCGGTCAACAATCGTTGCGGAACGCCGTGAGCGGCGATGCCTTTCTTGACCACGGCGATGGCGCCCTCGGAAGTTTCACCCCAGGTGACATGGGTCGCGACTGCGAGGCGGGCGTGGTCGTCGATGAGCTGGAAGATCACGCATTTGCGGCCCCCGGTCAACACATATTCGGTGCCGTCGAGCTGCCAGCACGCGTTCGGCACCGGATAAACGAACCGACGAAACGAAGCCCTCGGCTTCTTCCGCGGCTCGGCTCTGGCAACCCCCGCATCACGGAAGATCCGCGACAGTGCTGCGGTCGAGGGCACTGGGGTCATTCCCAACATCTTCATCTTGTCGTGCACGCTGATCGGTCCGTGGTCCAGGCCCGACTGCTCAAGCGCGGCCCGAACTCCGATCGCTCGCCGCTTCACCTCATCAGGAAGCCGACCCGGACTACTCGCCGGCCGACGCGTTCGAGGCTCAAGAGCCGCCGCCTGACCCTCCTCGAAGGCTCGCTTTCTGATCGCATAGAACGTCTTCCGCGAGATGCCATATTCGGCACAGAACGTGGTCACCGCACCACGTGGCGCATCGGGCGGCCACTGGGTGATGGCGAGACGGACACGAGGATCAACAGGCTCAGCAGCAGTCATGCCTCAAAGAATGAGGGGAAGTGTCACCACCAGGTGATGCTGGTTGGACACCGATCTATTGATGCAGAAGTGTCACCGATGTACTGATACATAACATACATGCGCGAAACTCGACAACTGCTTGGCGGCGCATCTACCCCCGGGGTCGGTGAAGCTGACCAACGCGCAAACGCCGGCGGCCGCAGTAGAGCACCTGCGCGCAACTCGATCGCTCTGTATGGTGAGAGCGACTCAGAAGAGGATTAAGTTGCCAAAGCCCATTGTTCTCGACACGATGTCGTGGCGAACTCAGAAGGATGCTCTCGCATACTTTCAAAGCATCCTCCACAGTTACGACATCAACGACGAAGTCACGGACCCCGTCCACGACCTCGCGCTCCGCGAAGTTATCGAGCGGCACCCTGACCGCGACGAAAAGGTTGGGGCGGGAATCGACCACTTCTACATTGGTCGAACTCGTGATGGCGACAAGTTCAACGTCCGACCAGATGCGCGAGGGATCTGGATCAAGCGAACCGATGGCACCGTAGTCGACTTCAGCTACATCACTGCGATCAAGAACCACACGCCGAAGTCGGATGCCAAAGAGGCCTTGAGGTCCGCCGTAGACGACTTACGCATTGCGTATCGCGCTCGACGTCTCGCAGACGGGACGATGGTGAGCGATGTTAGCGGGACCGCAATCGTGACCAGAGACATGGCCCACGTTGTTTACCTCGTCCCGGCCTGGGAGCAACTCACCTACAGGTTCGCCGAGAGCGAGGGAGGGTGGGACAAGATTCTGGTCCACAGCGGTCACGGAACCGTCAAAATTGGCACCCACCTGCTCGACAAGGGGGTGTACGACCGCTGGCGCGCCTTCTTCGTTGCGAATGCTCGACCGGCACTGGCAACAGCAAGCGAGAACGCGCGCAGACTGCGCTCGGATGAAACTGCGTGGACACCCTAGCGAAGCCCACTGCCCCACCCGACGTTCGTTATTTCGACCCTCCGAAAAGGCGCTCGATCCAGCCCACCGCTTTCGAGGGGGTCGTTCTCGCGTTGGCAACAAACTCCCGATCACGGTCGGCCCTGTCTCGCGCGGCACCGCTTGACACCTGCGCCGATGACCACTGGCGCGCCCAGTGCACTCGCCCTCCGCGAATGAAGTAGTGGGAGCGGCAGGGAAATCCCCAGTTGCCGATGGACGGTGTGAGGCTTGCGGAGTCGCCGTCCCACAGGAGGTGCCAACCGGAGGGACGGATCGGCGTCACCACCTTCAGTCCGCAGCCGCAAGCACAGCTATGCACCGCGGTGCGATAGGTGGTCGAGATGTAGAGCACGCCCTCTTCTCGATCTGGGGGTACGAATTCGACGAACTCGGCTCGGAAGACCTTGACGGTCATTGATTCGTGTCCGAGTTAAGGAGACGGTTTCCGCTGACCGTATATGTGCTGTGCATCTCGTCCGTGAGATCGAGGTAAAAGCCGCTGAACTTTTTCCAGCGGATGACAGCCATGGCCGCGTTTAGCGCGTTCAGGTCTGCGACCTGGATGTTCTTGTCGTACTCGTCGTCTTGCTCCTCGGCGAAGGAGATTCTCTGATCGATGTGGTGTCGTCGCCCCGGAAAGCTCGAGGTCACTCTGAGAATTCCTCCCAGCGCGTCCTTCTGCTTATTTATGCCCATGCCGACGTCAATGAACGGGATGTCACGGGCGGTGAGCGCATCGATGATTGCTCTCTTGGCCGGCCCCGTGTCCATCGAGAGGAATACAAATCCCACCGCATCGAGCTCGGCGAGGTTGGATGCATCGAGGTTCGCGGTATGAGGAAAGATGCGACGGTGCATGGCACCGTACTTGCTCGCGAAGTAGTTGACTTTCAGGGGACGCTCGTTCAGCTCGTCGAGCGAAGCTGCGCCTGG
>NZ_JANLVV010000335.1:0-3355 GCF_031364185.1 Salinibacterium sp.
TTTGGCCGTCGCGGGCGCCGTACGTGAACACCGAGCACTGTCCGGCGCTCTCCTGCCTGCCGAGCGCCCCGCCGTAAGCGAAGCCCTCGACGCGGGCCGCCTGGGCGTCGATGCCGCCAACCTCATCACGACCGAGCTGGCTTCCATCGCCGGGCGCACACCCGCCGACGTGCTTGACACCGCCGAATCCGTCATGGTCGGCCTCGCCACCGCCATCAGCGCCAGCGGTCAGCCTCTGGCCGCCGCGGTATCCGTAGATTTTCTTGCCGGAGAGATCCGGCAGGTCACCGCCGCCGCCGACCCAGACGGTGCCCGGCCTCGCGAAGAACGAGCGGTACGACGACGCGAGTTCCGCCTGGGCACCGCCGACGAAGACGGCCTCGTACCAGCACACGGCAGGCTGCTACCCGAGATCGGGATGCTCCTTGCCGGGATGCTCGAAGCACACCGCCGCTCCCCCCGATTCGCCAGCTCAGAAGCAGGACTCATCAGCGCCGACGGCCTTGGTGCTGGCCTCGGTGCTGGCCTCGGCGCTGGCCTCGGCGCTGGCCTCGGCGCTGGCCTCGGTGACCCTATCGACCCGCGCACCCCCGCGCAGCGTCGCCACGATGCCCTCGGCGAGATCGTGATGGCAGCCGCCGCAGCAGACGGAGCGCCCAGCCTCGACGGTCTTCCCGTCACCGTGCTCGTCACCGTCACCGCTGCAGATCTTACGAACGACGACGGACTGGACTCCGACGCGATCGGCACCATCGCCGGCTCACCCTTCCCCGTCTCCCGCCGAACCATCGAACGCCTCACCGACGCCGGCGGCTACCGCACCGTCACCACCGACAGCAACGGTGCCATCACCGCCATCAGCTCACCCCAACGCTGCTTCACCCCGATGCAACGGCTAGGAATGGCCGCCCGCGACGGGCTCGGCTGCGTAACCCCCGGATGCACCAGCCCCCACTACACACTCCAAGCCCACCACGTCATCCCCGACCGGGATGGCGGCCCCACCGCGCTCGATAACGGCATCCTGCTGTGTTACTGGCACCACCAGATCGTCGACACCGGGCCATGGGAATACCGGATGATCGCAGGACTACCGCACGTTCGCGGGCCAGGCATTCCCAACTGGACCCGCACACGCACACCCATCGCGCGAGCCGCGTAACCAAGGAGGGTCTCGGGACCGGCATTCGCGCATCAGGATCGCCACCCCCGCTCAACTTTCTGCGCCCACATTCTCAGCCGCAAAAACTATTCGACACCAAGCATCCCCATTCTGAAAAGTCAGGACCCACTCATCCACAGCAGATGGGACTAAAGGCAGAGGTGGGACTAAAGGCAGAGGTGGAACTAAAGGCGCAGATGGGACCAAAGGCACTGTGCGCCGCCACCGTCAACTGGGAAGGTCAGTCAAGGCCGCAGGGCTCGCCTCCGTCCGATTTACCCAGTCGAAAGAAGCAGGAACCATGTCCACACCCACCGTGACCGCCCCGCGCATCCACACCAGAGGAGATTCCGATCGCCTCACGCTCGAGACCGACATCGTGCACTCGTCCAAGGGGAGACATGCTCTCGCGGTGCTCCGGCTCGCCACAGGATTCATTTTTCTGTGGGCCTTTCTCGATAAGACCTTCGGTCTGGGGTTCGCCACTCCGGTTGACCGTGCCTGGATCAACGGGGGCGCTCCCAGCCAGGGCTACCTCAACAGCGACTCAGTCGTGGGCCCGCTCAAATCATTCTTCGCAGGGATTGCCAGCCCCACCACCGACATTCTGTTCATGCTCGGGATGCTCGGCATCGGTGTCGCGGTGATGCTCGGCATCGGGCTGCGCATCAGTGCGATCACCGGCACGATCATCATGGTGCTGATGTACCTGGCCGAGTGGCCGTTCACCGCGAACATGGGATCCAACAATCCCGCCATCGACTACCACATCATCTACGCGCTCGCCCTGATCGTCATTGCTGCCATGTCTGCCGGAGACACCTGGGGAATCGGTCGAGCGTGGAAGCGACTGCCGCTAGTGCAGAGAATGCCGTGGCTGGTTTAGTTCGAACCGCGACGAGAGGCCATGACGATGAAAGCTGCAAGATTCCACGCTCAACATGACATCCGCATCGAAGAAATCCCCGAGGCGTTGCTGCGCCCGGATGCCGTCGCCATCGACGTGGCCTGGTGCGGCATTTGCGGTACCGACCTCCACGAATACCTCGAAGGGCCAATTTTCATCTCTCCGAAGGGTCACCCCCATCCGCTGACCCACGAGCAGGAACCGGTGACGATGGGGCACGAGTTCTCTGGTACCGTCAGCGCGCTCGGTGAGGGAGTAACCGATCTCACCGTCGGCGAGAACGTGGTCGTCGAACCATACTTCGTCTGTGGCGAGTGCGCTCCCTGCCGGGCGGGCCGCTACAACCTCTGCGTAAAGATGGGATTCATCGGGCTCGCAGGCGGTGGGGGTGGCCTTAGCGAGAGGGTCGTTGTGGACCGACGGTGGGTGCACCCGATCGGAGCTATTCCGCTGGATGAGGCTGCGCTGATTGAGCCGCTCGCCGTGGGGCATCATGCCTTTGTACGAAGCGGCGCGCAGCGCGGCGACGTCGCCTTCATTGGGGGCGCCGGCCCCATCGGCTTGCTGCTTGCCGCGGTACTCAAGGCCAAGGGGGTCACCGTGATCATGTCTGAACCGAGCGCCGCCCGACAGGCGAAAGCACTCGAGACCGGGGTCGCCGATCACATTCTCGACCCGTCGACCGAAGACGTCGTCGCGCGAGTACGGGAACTGACCGGAGGGGTTGGAGCTGACGTCGGATTCGAATGTTCCAGCATCAATGTCGTGCTCGATCAACTCCTGGATGCCGTCAGACCAGCCGGAGTCATCGTCAATGTCTCAATCTGGGGCAAGCCGGCAACGCTAGATATGCAGAAGCTGGTGCTGAAGGAGATTGACCTCCGCGGCACGATCGCCTACGTCAACGATCATCCGGCCACCATCAGGCTCGTCCAGCAGGGCAAGGTCAACCTGGCACCCTTCATCACCGCCCGCATCCCCCTGGATCGGTTGATTGAGGACGGGTTTGAAACACTCATCAATCACAAGGAAACTGCGGTCAAAATCATCGTGAACCCACGCGGCTAGCGCGGGTGCCGAGAATCATTCGTAGTGAGGCAGTCGTCATCGACGCTACTGGCGCTTCACCATCGTGCCCGATAGTTGATCGTAGGGAGTTCTGCCCGAGCCGATGAAGAGGTACAGGACATACAACAGCGGAAGCGCGTACGCGAGCGCCGTGACCACCACTACCCCGGCAGGCACTGCGCCGGTGGAGCTGGAGACGACAAATCCGTAGGCAGCAG
>NZ_JANLVV010000337.1:0-26758 GCF_031364185.1 Salinibacterium sp.
CACCGGTCGTGGCCGCACCCGATGGACGATGCGCTGGAAGCCCGCGCTGAACGCCTTCGCCATCACCTTCGCAGACCGCTGGCCGGCCGCGGAGACCTACTAAATGAGAACCGCCGGAAACACCGTTCATGAGATAGTCCCACGTAGCTGGTTCCCAAGTGCGCGGTGTTTGGTTTTGGACGTCTCATTGCTAGAGGATCTAGATTTTGTTGGGGTCGTTCTTGTCCCGATCTCAGAGCAGGATGTTGCTGTTTGGCTGTAGCCGAGGAGGAGTGCTGAGCTGCGGTCGATCATGAGGGACCGGTTGCCATAGATGATGTGCATGCCGCAGGCGTCCTCGAGAGCGACGAGTGTCTGTGCGATGTCTTGTGCTGGCGCGTTAAGGGTGAAATGTCCTTGGCTGACGCCAAGTTGAAGGGTTCCGAAGTAGAGGGCGACCTGGCGGTCGAAAAGTGCTTGGCCGAGGAGCATGTGGGCTGGGTCGCCGCGACGGTAGAGGTCGATTTCGTAAAGGGCGATGACCACGGCGTCGTCTGATGAGGTCGGCAGTCCTGACGCGACCAGACTTCCGAGTTGATCGCGGGCATCCTCGAGCTCGGAAATAGCCCGGAATCGGTCTGAGAAGAATCGGTCGCTTGCCCCGGAGTGCACGGCGTAAATAATCTCGTCGATGTCCGCGAAGTGGTAGTGAATGGTACCTGTCGATACTTTCGCGCCTTCGGCTATGTCTCGGATTCGAAGGTTACGGATTCCGCGGTCGCGTATCGCGTCGAGCGCGGAGAGAACCAGCTGCTCCCTCCGCCCATTCTGACTCTTCGGACGGCCCATCCCCCCATTGTGCAGCTTCCGGATCGAGCAGGCAAGTACTAAACATCTGACTTACAAATCAACTATCCAGCTTTTCAATCACAATTGCTTGACATTTCAGTCAAAAGTTATTTGACTCATACATCAATGAATGGCTCAAGGTCGGTTTTCTGAGGAAGAAGGATGTTGTGGATGAACTTTCAGGCCGCGCTCTATCCGTCGCGGCGGAGGCGAGCGGCGCGAAAGCGACTGCAGTACCCGCCGAGGAGCAGAAATACGCGCAGGAACTCGCACGCTCGTTGAGTCTCCGAGAGAATATTCTGATCACTCTGTCGGCAGTGACGCCGGCGTCGAGCGTGTTCATCATCATGCCGTCCGTGATCAGTGGTGTGGGCGGAGCTTCCCCGGTCGCGTTTGTGATCGCCGCACTGGTTGGTCTCGTCGTAGCGTTCTGTTACGCGGAGCTCTCCAGCGCATTTCCCATCAGTGGCGGTGAGTACGCGTTCGTGGCGCGCGCGCTGGGCAAGCCCTTCGGGTTCGCCCTCTTCTTGCTCAGCCTCGTCGGCGGAGTGTTCGTCCTCGGCGTCATCGCTTCGGGTGCTGGCACCTACCTAGGCGAGCTGTGGGGGGCGTTGAGCGGAGGCTGGGTGGGAATCGTAGTGATTCTGGTGACCGCGGTGATCGGCTGCTTCCCGATCAAGGCGAACGCCTGGGTTACTGGGATTTTCTTAGTGATCGAGGTCGGCGCGCTCGTGGTTCTCACCCTGCTCGGATTCGTCAACGTTTCCCAGCCGGTATCAACGCTCTGGCAGGCGACGACAGCAGGCCCAGGCGGAATCGTTGTCGCCGCCTCCGCAGGACTGGTTGTGTCTTTCGTCGCGACTGCGTTGTTCTCCTACAACGGGTATGGCACTGCCGTGTACTACTCCGAGGAAACCAAGTTCGCCCGTAAAACAATTGGTCGCGCGATCCTCTGGTCACTGGCGATCACCGTAGCTGCCGAACTCATACCGCTCATCGCCGTGCTGCTCGGGACGCCGAGCATGAAGGGGCTTCTGGGCGCGGACAATCCAATCAGCTACTTCATCACCGCACGCGGCGGCTCGGCGCTGAACACAATCGTCAGCCTCGGAATCGCGATCGCCATCATCAACGCGGTACTTGCCATCGTCCTACAAGTCGCCCGGTTGCTGTACTCGTCCGCGCGGGATCGTTCCTGGCCGGACTGGATCAGCACACCCCTCGGCAGCGTGCACCCACGACTGCGCACACCGGTCGTTGCGACCGTCGTTGTCGGGGTGGTCGGGGCGCTGCTTCTCTGGCTGGTTCCCTTCGACGTGCTCCTCGTCGCGACCGGAGCGAACCTGCTCGTCACCTACTTGCTCGTCGCCCTCGCCGCCCTTGCCGGTCGCATCAACGGCAAAACTCGACTTGCCGAATTCCGGATGCCGTGGTGGCCCATCACCCCGATCGCGATGATCATCATCACCCTCGGGGTGACTGCCGAAAGCGTCCTGCAAGACTGGGTACCCGTCTCGGTGACCCTCGCGATCTTCCTCGTCGGCTTCCCCTATTACTTCCTCTACCTGAGACCGAGGCGCGACCGTTGGACACTGCCGGAACCGGCAGATGAAGAACTCACCGACGAGTCCCATCCCCACCGGGCTACCACCCACACACCAACACAGGAAGAGGAGGTGGCACCATAACAGTTCGGAAACGAGCCCGCGATCTTGGCATCCCCCTCCCGGGGAAGCCCGGTCCGTTCAACGCCATTACCGACGTGATGGGGGTAACCGTCGGCTACGAGACACTGGTCAGGGGCTCAGGACCCCTGGTCCAAGGCGTCGGCCCTGTCCGCACCGGTGTGACAGCCATTCTCCCGAGAGGACGAGAAGGTGTCGGCACCGCTGTCGTCGCCGGAGCGTTCTCTTTCAACGGCAACGGGGAGATGACCGGGACTACCTGGATAGAAGAATCCGGCTCGTTCAACACACCCATCCTCATCACGAATACACATTCCGTCGGAGCGTGCCACGAAGGCTCAATCCGCTGGATGGTCGAGCAAAACACCCAGCCCGCCCATCAGTGGATGCTGCCTGTCGTGGCTGAGACCTGGGATGGCTACGTCAATGACCTCAACGGCTTCCACATCCGCCCCGAGCACGCCATACGTGCGCTCGACGCCGCACACACAGGCCCCATCGAAGAAGGAGCGGTCGGGGGAGGTACCGGGATGATCTGTTACGGCTTCGGCGGCGGATCCGGCACCTCCTCCCGCATCGCCCAGACCGCAGGCAAGGACTACACAGTCGGCGTGTTCATCCAAGCGAATTTCGGAGACCGACGGGAATTGACAATCGCTGGAGTGCCCGTCGGCCTCGAACTACTCGACGATAATCCGGTCGAGGACTGGTGGTACACCGCCCCCGGCTCCGGCAGTGCGATCATTATCGTCGCGACCGACGCACCCCTGCTCCCCGGACAGTGCAAAGCTCTCGCCCGCCGTGTACCCGTAGGGCTTGGACGAACCGGAACCACCGGCTCACACTTTTCCGGAGACTTGATCCTCGCGTTCTCCACTGCCAACCCGGGGGCGGTGAACAGCAGCATGCCCGCATCCCCCTATGCCACCGCGGACGAGATCGCGAGCGCCGATGCGCTGGACCAGCTGCAGTTCGTCCGCTGGGGTCACATGGACTCACTTTTCGAGGCCGCTGTGGAAGCAACCGAAGAAGCTGTATTGAACGTATTGGCTGCCGGATCGACCACCATCGGCTACGACGACCACCGTGTCCCCGAAATGCCCAAAGACCGTGTCATGACGCTGCTCACCGCCGCAGGACGGATCACAAAATGAGCCAGCTCACCAGGACATCCACCAACCGGGATGTAAGCGACGCCGATCGATCATCGATCTTTCACCCTTGGTCTGCGCAGGCACAAATCGATCCATTCGCGATTGCAGGAGGCGCCGGATCCACCATCTGAGATTTCGACGGAAATTACTACCTGGACTTCTCTAGTCCACTCGTGAACGTCAACACCGTAGATCAGCACCCGAAGGTCGTCGCTGCCATTCCTGAACAGGCAGCGCGTCTGACGACAATCGCACCCACCCACGCGACCAAAACCCGCGCCTGCGCAGCACAACTCGTGCTAAACCGTGCGCCCGACACCTTTGAGAAAGTGTTCTTCACAAACGGACGCACTGGCGCTAACAAGAATGCCATCCGAATGGCACGACTATTCACCGGAAATGAGAAAATTGTCTCGCGCTACCGGTCCTATCGCGGCGACACAGGCGCAGTTATCGCAGCAACCAGCGACTGGCGCCGGATGCCCAACGAATACGCCAAAGGACACACCTGGTGTTCGGGCCACACCTCTGCCGCAGCGAGTTTTAGGCAAGTTCGCCAGGACAGGAAGCCGAGCGCGACCTCCACCACCTCGAACGTGTCATCCAATCCGAGGGACCCGACACGATCGCAGCGACCCTCCTCAAGCCAATCCGCGGGGACCGCGGGGATACTGATACCCCACTCGGATAACTCCCCGGGGTCAGAGACATCGCGGATCGCCACGGCATCCACCTCATCCTCGATGAGGTCATGTCCGGATTTGGTCGCACTGGAGAATGGCTCGCGCTCAACGCCCTCAATGTCGTCCTCGACCTCATCACTCTCGCTAAAGGAGAAAACTCGGGCTACGTCCCAGCCGGAGGTGTCATGATCAGCGCCCCGATCGCCCACCACTTCGACGAGCGTCTTTTCCGCGGCCGGCTGACCTACCCCGGAGACCCACTCGTAGCAGCAGGCATGGTCAGGGTGCCACTGCGAACCATGAAAAGCTCGTCCGTGTCGGGGTGGGTATGCCAGACGAATCCTCCCTGTTAATTCACGACCTTGACGTCGTAGTCGTTGACGTTGGCGAGGCGGCGGGGCTGCCAGTGATCGGTGACGAGATCGAAGGCGGCCGATATGTTGCGCACTTCGTCTGTCATGAAACCAGTATTGCTGATTAATTGCTGGTGGTCCTTGGCCCGGCACTCAGTTAACGACTGGCACGCCGGCGCGCTCCGATGCCACGATAAGCGCATCATCGAACGTGGCTAGTAAGGAGACCGAACTAAGCGCGGCACAGAGCGCGCCCGCGTCAGGCATCCGCACTCCGTGTTGGCTGCGTACGCGCGCGCGGGGCGCGGCGTCACCGGGGCCAACGGAAAGGATGTTGAGGCCGATGCGCCGTAGCGCCGCCAGTGCCGCATCCTGTCGGTCGAGACGAGTTGGATGCACCAGCGCCTCAGAGACCGTCAGAACGCCGGCCGCGAATCGCTCCACGGCGTGGCCTCCCAGAATCTGCAAGCACGCCTCATGGTGCACGTCGTTGGCATCCAGGAAGCCAATGAGCACATTCGCATCGAGAACGATCATTCCGGCCACTCCGCGAGAAGTTTTGCCCTGGCGTCCCGCGGGTATGCGCCGGTCGCAGCGCCGGCAGCCGCACGGGTCAATTCTGCCCTACTGCCCTCGCGTGCTACCGAAGCATGCCCCACTTCGACAAGCTTGCGCAGCAGTGCACCGCGATGTCGTTCGAACATCGATCTCATCGCTCCTGTCAAGTGGTAGCCACACGGCCAGCAGTGCGCCATGCTCGATGAGGGTCATCGTGGCCTCACTGCTCGACAGCAGTGCTGTCGTCAACATCGGCCCGTCGCATCCATTGAGAGGCTCGATCATCTGGACTCAGTCGTACGATCCGATCGTCAGCGTCGCACTGTCGGCCGTGCTTGCCGCGGTGCCGATCCTGTTCTTCCTGTTCGCCCTTACCGTGCTGAAACTCAAAGGCACCGTTGCAGCGTCGTTCGCGCTCGGTCTCGAGTTGCTGGTGGCCATCGTGCTGTTCGGGATGCCCGTCGACAAGGCCCTGGCGTCGGGCCTGCTCGGGGCGCTTAACGGCCTGTGGCCGATCGCCTGGATTGTGCTGATGGCAGTGTGGCTCTATAAGCTCACGGTGGCAAGTGGCCGGTTCGACGTAATCCGCACCAGCATCTCGGGGATCTCGGCCGATCAGCGCATCCAGGTGCTGCTCATCGCGTTCTGCTTCGGTGCCTTCCTTGAGGGCGCGGCAGGCTTCGGAGTTCCGATTGCGATCTGCGCCGCGCTGCTGGTTGAGCTCGGATTCAAGCCCCTGAAGGCCGCGATGCTGTGTTTGGTCGCGAATGCCGCTGCCGGCGCATACGGGGCAATCGGCATCCCCGTGATCATCGGAGCCAAGCAGGGCGGGGTGCCCCTGGCTGACCTGTCGATCATGATGATCGTCGTGATCCAGGTGGTCACCCTGTTTGTGCCCCTCATACTGGTGCTGATTCTCGACGGGGTGCGGGGTGTGCGTGAGACGTGGCCTGTCGTGCTGCTGCTTGGCGTGCTGTTCAGCGGAACCCAAAGTCTCGTGCTGTTTCTGCTCGGCCCGGAATTGGCCGACATCATCCCGTCGCTGCTCAGCCTGGGGCTTCTGGCAGTGTTCATGCGGGTATGGAGGCCATCTCGTATCTTCCGCGAGGATGGCGGGAAATCCCCCGTTCTCGCTCGCGTCACCGCCCGGCAGGTGATCGGCGCCTGGAGCCCGTTCTACATCCTCACCGGCTTCATCCTGCTGTGGAGCCTGCCTGCCTTCAAGTCGCTTTTCGCGCCGGAAGGGCCTCTGGCCGCGCTGGTCGTCTCGGTTGCCATGCCCGGCCTTGACGGACAGGTGCTGACCGGCCCCGAACTCGGCGGTGGCCCGGCCGCGGCTGCCGTCTGGGCCTGGACTCCCATCAACGCCACCGGCACGGCGATTCTCTGTGCCGTTCTCGTGACATTTTTTCTCTCACGCTCCCTCGGCGTGCGAGATTTAGGCGCCACACTCCGAGCATCAGCAGCGGAGCTGTGGCGGCCCGTTCTGATGATCCTGCTGATCATGGCGGTGGCGTCGATCGCGGGCTATTCCGGTGGATCGGCCACTATCGGTCTCGCCCTCGCCAGCGTCGGAGCCCTCTTCCCGCTGCTGTCGCCCGTGATCGGGTGGTTCGGGGTGTTCATCACAGGCAGTGTCGTCAACAACAACAACCTCTTCGCACAGTTGCAGGCCGTGACGGCACAGCAGATCGGCGTGAATCCCACACTGCTCGTGGCCGCTAATACCGCCGGAGGGGTCATGGCGAAACTGGTGTCACCGCAATCCATAGCCATCGCGGCGGCGGCCGTGCAATTGACCGGCCAGGAAAGTTCTATCCTGCGCGCAACGCTCAAGTACAGCCTGTCGCTGCTAGTTTTCATCTGCCTGTGGGTTTTCGCCCTGTCATTCCTACTCGTCTAATTACTAGAAAGGTCTCATGTTCTCTCCTGGAAAGCTCGCGATCATCGGCGCAGGTTCCGTCGGATCCTCGCTCGCCTACGCGGCCCTCATCCGCAATTCGGCTCGGGATGTTGTGATCTACGACATCAACACGGCGAAGGTCGATGCCGAGGTGCTGGATCTCGCTCACGGCACGCCGTTCATCGGCTCGTCGAGCGTGACCGGCGGTTCCGACCTGGACAAGATCAGCGGTGCCCAGGCGGTCGTGATCACCGCGGGAGCCAAACAGGAGCCAGGGCAGACCCGACTGGAACTCGCGAGCGTGAATGCGGGCATCCTGCGCTCAATGCTCCCCCAGCTTGTCGAACGCGCCCCCGACGCGGTGTTCGTTCTCGTCACCAACCCGTGCGACGTGCTCACTGTGATCGCCGACGACCTCGTCGATCTGCCCGCGGGACGAGTGTTCTCGTCGGGGACCGTGCTCGATACGGCACGGCTTCGGTGGCTGATCGCCGACGCCGCGGGGGTCGCCGCCTCGAGCGTGCACGCCGCGATCATCGGCGAGCACGGGGACAGCGAGTTCCCGCTCTTCTCGGCCGCGACCATCGGCCAGACACCCCTCGATGAGTGGGTCGATGCTGACGACGAGCTCGTGTTCACCCGTGAGCGCCTGGAACAACTCACCAGCGACGTGGTGAACGCGGCACAGCGAATCATCGCGGGTAAGGGCGCAACCAATTACGCGATCGGGCTCTCCGGCGCACGAATAGTCGAGGCGATCTTCAGGAACGAACGATCGATCATGCCGGTGTCGAGTGTCTTGCGCGGATACCGTGGCATCGACGGCGTCGCGTTGAGTGTGCCGTCGATTGTGGGTTCTGGTGGCGTGGAACGAGTGCTCGACGTGCCGATGGACGAGTACGAGCAGGGCCTGCTGCGGACATCAGCCGACGCCCTGCGCGCAGCCGTGGCGACAGTGCGCGCCGGCATCTGATCAGGAAGCGGCCCCGACGCGATTGCGTCGGGGCCGCTTCGCTTTCGCTATTGGCCGCCCTCGGTGAGCACGACGTCGAGCGGCGTGTACGTGCCGCCTACCTCTACGCCCTCATCGGCAAGTTCGGCGAGTGCCTTCTCGATGTACTTATTCGAGTATGCCGAGTCGGCGGGCTTCGTGGTGATGAGGTTGATGCCGTCCTGGTTGACGGCCGCAAGCGCGCCCTTGACCGTCTTATCCCAGGCTGCCTTGTCGGTTACTCCGAAGTCACCGCCGGCCCAGATGAGCTTATTGACCTCGTTCATCTGCCAGGTCTGGTGCACGGGGCCGACCGGGAAGGCGGCCTCCGCGTTGATCGCGGCGTCGTAAGTGATCGCCGCGGCCTCCTCGGGGTTGTCGCGGGCGAAGATCCAACCCTTCGTGATCGCTTTCAGGAAGCGAACCGCCGCATCGGCGTATGCCGGGTCGTCGAGTCGAGTCGTGTCGGCCCAGATCGCATCCTGAAGCATCGCGCCCTCGGTGTCTTCGTACGAGACGATGTCGAAGTCCCCGGGCTGGTACAGCTTGCCCGTGGCCGGGTTCACGACCTCAAGGATCTGCGCCCACTCGTTGTAGGTCATCGCCTGCGCGGCGTCGACGTCACCATCGAGCAGCGCGTTCATCGAGAAGTCCTGGGTGGTGATCGACACCCCCGACGCATCGAGATTATCTGCTGCCATCGCGGCGAAGATCTCCCACTCGTTTCCAAAGCCCCACGAGCCGATGCGCTTACCCTCGAAGTCAGCCACCTTGGCGACACCATCACCCTTGAACGACACCTGCAGGGTGCCAGACTTCTGAAAGACCTGCGCGATGTCGGTCAGTTCAGCGCCGGTCGCCTCGAGTGTGCCGAGAACTTTCGGCACCCACGCGATGGCGAAGTCGACGTCGCCGGCCACGAGAGCATCCTGCGGAACAATGTCACCACCCGACGGGATGATGTCGACGTTATCGAAGCCCTCATCCCTGAAATAGCCCTGGTCTAGCGCCACGTAGTAGCCCGCGAACTGCGCTTGCGGCAGCCACTGCAGCTGGAGGCTGACGTCGGTGATCGGCTCAAAGTCGCCCGATCCGTAGCCGCTGTCGGTCGCCGGGGCGGCGCACGCGCTGAGCGCGATTGCCGAGATGGCGGCGACTGATGCGACGGTGAGGCCGCGCCTGGTGCTGTGTCTCATGCTGTTCCCTTTCGTGATGGATAATGCGTGCCTGTGCTGTAGTGCACTGCCGGTCAGACCGACGTTCGCCTCGACACGAGCCACTCGAGCAGCGACGTGACGAGGAAGAATGCGAGGCCGATGGCGATACCACCGACGACATAGGCGAAGGCGAGGGCCGCCCGACCCGACTTGGCGTAGGTAGCGATCGCCGTGCCGATGCCGTCGGCAGGCCCGCCGAAGTATTCGGCAACGAGGGCCGCGATCACGGCGATCGAGCTGGCGATGCGCAACCCGGTCATCAGGTACGGCAGCGCGGTCGGCAGAGTCAGCACACGGAAGGTCTGCAGCCCGGTCGCGGCTGACGACCGCAACAGATCGCGGTGCACGGGTCTGGTCTGGCGAAGCCCGCGCAGCACGTTGACAAAGACGGGTACGAACGCCGCGATAGCCGCCACGGACTGCCGCCCGAACTGACTCGACGCACCGAACATCGTGTTGAGGATCGGCGTGAGCGCCACGATCGGCACCACCGCGATCGCTGCGACGAGCGGCGCGAGCATCCCATCAATGGGTCTGGATGTCGCAGCCAACGCCGCGAGCGCGACCGCCACTATCGCGCCCGCCGCCAGCCCGATGAGGGCGTTGGAGGCCGTGATGCTCATGTCTTCGACGATAATCACCGATCGCAGCACGAACTCATTGATGATCGCGATCGGGCTCGGCAATGCCCGGGGTGCGGCTTTCAACACATCGACGGCGACGATCCAAATGATGAGGATGACCACGCCGACGGTGATCGGCGCGACGACCCGCACCCACACGGGCGGGGTTCGTACGGACGTGCCGGCGGTCGTCATCGTTCGTTCGCCCGCTCGATGGACGTGCCGTGGAGGGCCTCGCGCACGGCGGTGACCCGTTCGTAGTACGCCGGCGATTCCCGAAGGGCCTCGTCCCGAACGTCTCCGAGAGCGGTGGTGATGACGTCGGTGATTCGGCCGGGCCGCGGACTCATCACCACGACACGATCAGACAGAAACACTGCCTCGGGGATGGAATGCGTGACGAATACGACGGCGGCTCCCGTATCTGCGGCGATGCGAGCGAGCTCGCCCTGCAGGTATTCGCGAGTCATCTCGTCAAGCGCACCGAACGGCTCATCCATCAGCAGCAGTCGCGGTTGCTCGGCGAGGGCCCGCGCGATGGCGACGCGCTGCTGCATTCCGCCGGAGAGCTGGTCGGGGTAGCGGTCGACGAACTCGGTGAGGCCCACCAGTTCGGCAAGCTCAGCAACGCGGACGGCCCTCGCGGGGCGCGGCATGCCGTGAAGCTCGAGGGGCAGCGCGATGTTGCCCGCGACGGTGCGCCAGGGCAGCAGCCCGGCCTGCTGGAATGCGATGCCGTAGTCCTGGTCGACTCGGGCCTTGCTCGCGGCCTTGCCGAAGATCTCGAGGGTACCGGACGACGCGGGATCGAGGTCGGCGATGAGGCGCAGCAGAGTGGATTTTCCGCAGCCGGATGGGCCGATGAGCGAGACGAATTCGCCGGCCTCGACGGTGAGCTCCACCTCGGTCAGCGCGACGACATCCCCCGCCTTCGTGGGAAAAATTTTGCCCACTCCCCGGGCGTTGACAGCGAGTTCTGTCATGCGATTTCCTCTCCCCTGCGGTAATTCTTGAGGCCGACGCCGATGAGTGCAACAGATCCCGCCGCAACCAGACCGAGAGCGATCGAGCCGAACGTGGGGCCCCACGGTGCCGCCGGATCACTCGAGCCCTGCCCGGCCAGTTGGATGAGCATCCTGCCGATCCCTCCTCGCATCCCAATCGAAACCTCGGCGACCACAGCACCGACGACGGCACTGGCCGCAGCGAGCCTGAGGGCCGGAAGCAGGTGCGGCACCGCTGCGGGGAGCCGCAGGCGCAGCAGCGTCGGCCAATACCCGGCGGCATAGGCGCGCATGAGATCAAGATGGATGCGGTCGGGCGCCTCCAACCCCCGGAGCACTCCGACCGCGACTGGAAAAAACGCGAGGTACGATGCGATAATCGCGACCGACAACCACTGCGGCCAGGGGATGGAGCCCGCGCGGTCGACCTGGCTGCCAATGCTTGCAATGATGGGCGCGAACGCGATGAGTGGCACCGTCTGGCTCACCACGATCCAGGGCAGCAGACCCCACTCTGCGAGTCGCCAGCGCTGCATGACAAGGCCGAGCAGCACACCCACAGTGACGCCGATCAGCCAACCGACCGCCGCGATTGCCAGCGTCATGAGGGCGGCCGTGACCACGGGCACAATGAGCGGAGGCGTATCCCCACCGCTCGTGGACTGGAACAGCCGGCCTACCATGTCCCAGATGTGCGGCATCGCGCGGTCGTTGGTGCGCGGCAGCAGCATGACTCCGGAGCCGGTCTTACCTGCGATTGCCCCGACCACGAACCCTTCGACCGGCCCGAGAGCCTTATAGAGCTCCCACCCCACGACGACCGCGACGACGCCGAGCACTCCCCACGCGGTGGCTACGCGCTGTCGCGTCATGCTTTCGCGACGATGTTCTCGCGAAGCGCCGGCATCACGATCTCGCCGTACTGTCGCATCGTCTCTTCCTTATTGTCGTGCTGCAGGTAGCCCGCAAACTGGTCGACGCCCAGCTCTTTCAGCGCCGTCAGCTTCTCGATATGTTGCTGCGCCGTGCCGAGCACGCAAAACCGATCGACGATCTCGTCGGGCACGAAGTCGGCGTGGGTGTTTCCCGCGAGGCCGTGCTGGTTGTAGTCGTAGCCCTCGCGTGCCCTGATGTAGTCGGTCAGTGCCTTCGGAACATGAGAACCTTCGCCATACTTCGCCACGATGTCCGCGACGTGGTTTCCGACCATGCCGCCGAACCAGCGCGTCTGGTTGCGCATGTGCTCAACGTCAGTTCCGATATACATCGGGGCTGCGACGCAGAACTTGATCGCCATCGGGTCGCGGCCGGCTTTCTCGGCGGCATCCCGCACCGTGGCGATCATCCACTCGGCAATATCAAGATCGGCCAGCTGCAGGATGAACCCATCCCCGACCTCGCCGGTGAGCTTCAGCGCCAGCGGTCCGTACGCTGCCACCCACACCTCCACCTCGGAGCCGCGCGACCACGGAAACCGCAGCTCGGCGCCGTTGTATTCAACGGATCGGCTGTTGGCCAGCTCGCGGATCACGTGGATTGACTCGCGCAGCGTCTTCAGAGTGGTGGGAGCCCCGTTGGTTACCCGCACCGCCGAGTCGCCGCGGCCGATTCCGATGACGGTGCGGTTGCCATACATCTCGTTGAGGGTGGCGAAGACCGATGCGGTGACCGTCCAGTCACGGGTAGCCGGGTTGGTCACCATCGGGCCGACGATCACGCGGTTCGTGGCCGCGAGGATTGCGCTGTAGATGACGTAGGGCTCCTGCCAGAGCAGGTGCGAGTCGAACGTCCAGACGTAATCGAAGCCGTGCTGCTCCGCGAGTTTTGCGAGGTGCACGGTGCGGCTTGCCGGGGGGTTGGTTTGAAGTACTGCTCCGAACT
This sequence comes from Salinibacterium sp., assembly GCF_031364185.1. Taxonomy (NCBI): domain Bacteria; kingdom Bacillati; phylum Actinomycetota; class Actinomycetes; order Micrococcales; family Microbacteriaceae; genus Salinibacterium; species Salinibacterium sp. Next base: position 12,881 of record NZ_JANLVV010000337.1, read on the forward strand.
GCATTACGCGTCCGTCCTTTCCGTGTGGCGGGAGTTATTTCGGGGGCGGCGGGGGAAACTCGCGGGCGGCGGGAGTAGGGACTCCCGCCGCGTGACAGTTTCTCCCGCCAAAGGCGGCCGGGGCGGCGGCATCAGAGGAGGTACTGCGACAGGCCGCGGTGGACGAAGCGGCCGTCACCCTTCGCACCGAGGTACTGGTTGTCGTCGATGACGACCTTGCCACGCGAGATGACGGTGTCGACGTGGCCGTCGATTTCGAAACCCTCCCATGCGGCGTGATCCATGTTCATGTGATGCTTCTTTTCGCGGCCTGCCTCAGGCATCCCGATCGAGGTGTGGCCGTTCGGGTCATAGATGACGATGTCGGCGTCCGCTCCGGGCTGGATGACGCCCTTGCGTCCATAGAGGCCGAACATGCGAGCCGGCGTGGTTGCGGTGATCTCGACCCACCGCTCGAGCGAGATCTGCCCATCGACTACGCCTTGGTAGAGCAGATCCATCCTGTGCTCAACGGAGCCGATGCCGTTCGGAATCTTGCGGAAGTCGCCGAGACCCAAGTCCTTCTGACCTTTCATGCAGAAGGGACAGTGATCGGTGGAGACCATCTGTATGTCATTGGTGCGCAGCGACTGCCACATCGCGTGTTGGTGGCCCTCTTCCCTTGACCGCAGCGGAGTGGAGCACACCCACTTCGCGCCCTCAAACCCGGGAGCTCCCAGCTGCTCTTCGAGTGAGAGGTACAGGTACTGCGGGCAGGTCTCCCCGAACACGTTCTGCCCGTTATCGCGAGCGTGGGCGATCTGCTCGACGGCCTGCTTCGCGCTCACGTGCACGACGTACAACGGAGCCCCGGTGAGGTGCGAGATCATGATCGCGCGGTGGGTCGCCTCCTCCTCCATCTGCCAGGCACGAGCGACGCCGTGGAAGTAAGGATCGGTCTTGCCCTGGTCGATAAGCTGCTGCGCAAGCACATCGATAACAGGACCGTTCTCGGCATGCATCATCGTCATCATCCCGGTGTCGGCCGAGACCTGCATTGCCTTGAGGATCTGCGCGTCATCCGACATGAAGACGCCCGGATAGGCCATGAACAGCTTGAAACTCGTAATGCCCTCATCCGTAAGGGAACGCATCGCCGCGAGTGAGTCGTCGTTGACGTCACCAATGATCTGGTGGAACGCATAGTCGATGGCGCAGTTGCCCGCGGCCTTGTGGTGCCAGGTGGCCAAGCCATCCATGATGCGCTGGCCGTAGGTCTGCACCGCGAAATCGATGATCGTTGTCGTGCCACCCCAGGCGGCCGCGCGAGTGCCTGTTTCGAATGTATCGGAGGCCGCGGTGCCGCCGAAGGGCAGCTCCATGTGGGTGTGAGCGTCGACCCCGCCAGGGATCACGTATTTGCCTGCAGCCTCGATCACAGTGTCGACGTTGCCGGCAATGTCGAAACCGAGCAGACTCGAGCCCGGTGCCAGCACCGCGGCAATGGTCTCGCCGTCGACCAGCACATCGGCCGGCGATCGGCCGGTGGAGGTGACAACAGTTCCGTTGGTGATCAGCGTCTTAGCCATCGGTCACGGCTTCGCGATGCTCGTGTACGAGTCGGGGCGACGGTCGCGGTAGAACTGCCAATCGTCGCGCATCTGCTGCACCATATCCATCTCGAGGTCGCGAATGATGATCTCTTCATGGATGCCCGAACCGCGCTCACCCACGACGTTGCCGCGCGGGTCGATCACCTGGCTGGTGCCGTAGAAGTCGACCGCGAGGTCGCCGTACTCGTTGTCTTCCCGGCCGACACGGTTCGGCTGCAGCACGAAATATCCATTGGCCACGGCCGCGCACGGCCCCTCGACCTCCCAGAGCCGGTTCGAGAGACCGGGCTTGGTGGCGTTCGGATTGAAGACCATGTGCGCTCCGCCCAGGCCGAGCTCGCGCCATCCCTCGGGAAAATGCCGGTCGTAGCAGATATAGAGCCCGATCTTTCCGACAGAGGTGTCGAATACGGGGTAGCCCAGATTGCCGGGGCGGAAGTAGAACTTCTCCCAGAACCGGTCAAGGTGAGGGATGTGGTGCTTGCGATACTTGCCGAGAATCGTGCCATCAGCTTCGACCATGACTGCGGTGTTGTAGTACACGCCGGTGATGTCTTCCTCATAGATCGGCAGGATCATCACCAGATTGAGCTCTTTCGCGAGTGCTGCAAAGCGCTGCACGATGGGGCCATCGGCAGGCTCGGCGTAGCGGTAGTACTTCTTATCCTCGGTAATGCCGAAATACGGACCGTAGAACAGTTCCTGGAAGCAGATCACCTGCGCGCCATCGGCCGCCGCGTCACGGGCGAACTGCTCGTGCTTCGCAAGCATCGACTCCTTGTCGCCCGTCCAGGTGGTTTGGGTGATGGCGGCGCGTACAACGGTCATGTGGGGAACCTCCGGGTGTGACCCTCATCTTCGAGGGCGAACGTTTCCCCATTGTTTCTGTTTGTGACCGGCACGTAAATAGGGCACGCGGTCATTTGCCGACTGCACGGCGCTCTGGTGTTCCCGGAGCCTAAAGATCCGCTGCGGCCGACGGCTCGATCATTTCCTCAGCGAGTGGCGTATGTGGCGTTTCCACGCGCGACGAAAGCGCTCTTCAGCATCCTTTGCGGCGCACTCTTCCCGAGCATGAAGTCGACCGTAGCTGAATAGGTCATCCCCCGGCTGTTGCGACTGACCGGCCCAGCGGCGAAGAAGAGCGCGCGCGGTGACGCTGTCCTGGTGCTCCCCCAGGAGCGACTGAATTTCCTCAGCGGCGGCAGCCAATCGTGAAGCAGCCCTGTGGCCCACCGGAGCTGCCGCATCGGCGGCATATCTCAGTCGCTTGGCGCCCTTGCGCACCTCGTGCAGAGCGCGATCACGGGTAATCCCCGGAGTGGCCGCCTCCGAATCGCGCACTCGCGCCCGAAGCCTCTTCACTTCGCGTGCGATGAGATCGGGGACGATGTGGCGCGCTGGCTTCGACGCCTGCCCGCTCAGTGGCGGTGAGGCGAGAAACGAATCAAGAGCGTCAAGCAATCGAAAGTACCGTGTGTCGTCGAGCGATGTGAGTCCGTCGAGGCGAGTGGCGAGCAATTCGGCTACGAAGTGCTCGTCAATCCGAGTGGATACGGGCCCCAGGATCAGCTCCGGGGGCTCCGTGGATATCAGAGTACCGATCCGATCATGCAGTACCTGCAGATCGCGCGCCACACCCAGGGTTCCCGCCATCCATGTCAGCTCCCTCCACAGCCTGTCAGCAACCTCGTGATCCACGAGCGGCCGAAAGGTACGCAACGCGGATCGCAGGCGGCGCAGGGCAACTCGGAACTGATGCACCGAATCCGGTTCGTCGGCACGTACCCGCGGGTCCTGCGTCCACAGCAGTCGCACCGTGGTTGCCACGTACGCCAGGAGAACCTGCCCGGCCGAACTCTTGGCGTCGGGCCGCGACGATTCAGCCAGCGTTTGCGGCCGATCGCGGAGAGCACGCGCCAGCTTGGAGGCGTGAGCCGAGGGTTGGGCTCCCGAGGAGGTGAGCAACACTTGAGCGGCATCCAGGAGGTTTCGGTCGCCGCCGATAAGCTCAACCTCCCATTCCCGCCATTGGTGGCTCTGGGCCTCGGGCACCAACCCGTCGGCCCGCACACGGTCATCGCACACTTCCGCAAGAACTCCCCCCGCTGCGTCGAAGAGACGGTGAACGATGCGTCGAGACCGCAGTCGCACGACCGGAATTACTGCCCGGTCGCGCACGTGGACGCGCACCTGCCGCAGAAGCCTCCCCGGAATTGTCTCCGGATCGCTCCCCAACGGCTCGTGAAATTCCTGGCGTGTGTCCGAGTCAACGAGCGTCTTGAGGTGCCATCCATCATCCTCACCGCCGCTCCGTCGGCGAAGTGTGATGCGGGAAGCCGCTAGCGCAAGATCTTCAGTGTCGAAATAGAGGGCGTCGAGCTCAAGCTCCACGGGGGCGCCCACGCGAAAAATCCCTGGGAGCCCATCGAAGGCCGGAAGCGAGGTCGACTCGTCGACATCGAATTTGCGCTCGATCTCAACGGCATCCTGTGTGGTGGCACCCGATGCGGTCATGACGCCAGCGTAATCGCGCCCTGCGCGGAGGCCCGGCCTTGACATCGCCACCGACCCCGTCAATGTGCTCGTGACGGAACGTGATCGACTTGCGTTGTCTCGATCACAGCGACCACCGCACTAGCCGAATCGACAACCGCTTGCTGAGCGCCGACCTGCGGAAACGGCTCGTCGTATATCCGGTATTCGATCACGGTGGAGGTTGTCGATGTCTTGGCCCCAGCGAGAATTGCCGACACAAGCCGGTCTCGCCGTGGCCCCGGGGAGGCGAATTCGACGCGGGGCAGTTGATCTAACTCGTACTCGACCTGATCTAAGAAAAATTCCGCGCAACGATCAGGCGCAGCGTCAAGGTTCGGTCGCGATTAATGTCAGGATCAGGACCAGGGCGAGCGCCTTATACGACAACCACGCCACGAAGAACACTACCGCGAGCACGTTCGCAACGATCGACATGACGAGCACTGCCAACCCGCGTCCGGTTCTGCGGCGAACCACCACCGCCCGGCCGATCGCGTACATGGGAACTCCCACCAGCGCCGTGAACTGCCACGCCCAGCGGAAAGGGCGTTCGATCTGCATCCTGCAAAGCTGCAGATAGTCGCGGCGCGCGGAGAAAATCCCGACGGCTCCCAACACCGCGCCGCCCACCACAATGATGACGGCGCCGATCCCCAGCGACAGCAACAGCGGGCCCAGCAATTCGGTGGCATTCACGGACTCCAGGAAGGTGACGGCGGCCACGTCCAGCACATAAAACATGGCGGCCGATACCAGAGGCAGGAACACCAGAACCCAAATCCAGCCCTTGTCCGTGGATGATCGCCTGGCTGCCGGGGATACGAGATCAGCAGTCGTGGGGACACTCTCGTCGCTCATAGCCCGCAGTCTAACGGACGTCTTAAGAGGGCAGTTGGGTCTCGCCAGCGGGCCGTTCATCGGATGCCAGACGTCGCTCCAATGACGAAACCTCCCGCGCCACGGTCTCATAGGCGTCCGCACTGAACCGGCCGTTACGCTCACGGAAGGCGAACGCGAAGTCCGGCCACAGCAGGGTGAGTCGGCCGCTGCGTGGGTCGAGGTACCAACTATCGCATCGCCCCGTCATCCAGACAGTGGATGCGCTGAGCTCGTCGATGACTTTCACATACGATCGCTCCGCCTCGGCCGTCACCGCGAGCACCGGATCCCCCTCGGCGCGCTGGTACTGCAGGGCACCGAGGATGTAGTCGATCTGCGCCTCGATCATGTAAATCGCCGAGTTATGGCCGACCGCCGCGTTGGGGCCGTTGATAACAAACATGTTGGGAAATCCGCTTACGGCGGTCGAGGCAAACGCGGTCATGCCCTGCGCCCAGTGTTCAGCGAGAGTGACTCCGTCGCGCCCCACGATCGTGGCGGCGTAGGGCTGTTCGGCGGCGTGAAAGCCGGTCGCGAGGATGACCACGTCCGCGTCGTGGCGCGTGCCATTGGCCATCACGAGGGTGTTGCCTTCGACCGCGGCCAGGGCGGAAGCCTCCAGGCGCACATGGGGCTGGGTCAGCGCCGGGTAGTACTCACTCGAGATGAGCACCCGTTTGCAGCCGATCTCGTAACTGGGCGTGAGTTTCGCCCGGAGGGTCGTGTCGGCGACCTGGGCATGAAGGTGGTCGAGTGCCCTGGAGCGCGCAGCATCCAGAGCCTGCGGCTCGGCGGCCCGCTGGGCATACGCCTCCTCGGCCTTCCAAAACAGTGCGGCGCGCAACCGGGCCAGCTCGGCCGGATCGCGATCAAGGAGGGTGCGCTCGGCCGCCGTGTACTCGGGGTTGGCCCGCGGGATGACGTAGGGAGCACTGCGTTGCAGCACGCTGAGGTGGGAGGCGACCCTGGCCACCTCGGGCACGATCTGCACCGAGGATGCGCCCGAGCCGACGACCGCAACCCTCTTGCCGGTCAGGTCAACGTCATGATCCCACCGCGCCGAGTGGAACGCCGGCCCCGGGAAGCTGTCGAGGCCGGGCACGGCGGGATACCGCGGGTTGCTTAGCCGGCCCGCGGCGAGCACGAGCACTCTCGCCGTCACGCTGCCCCCGCTCGACTCGAGCACCCAATGGGCGTGGTCCGCATCCCAACGGGCACCGGCAATGTGCGTGTTCAACCGGATATTCTCGTCAAGGCCCTCCTCGGCGGCACTGGCCAGGAGGTAACGCTGGATCTCGTGCCCCGGCGCGAAGAATCCGGACCACGCTGGGTTGGGTCTGAACGAGTACGAATACAGGTGTGAGGGCACGTCACAGGCAACCCCGGGATAGGTGTTATCTCGCCAGGTTCCACCAGGCTGGCGTGCCCGCTCGAAAATGACGAAGGACCGGTCACCGCGACGGCGCAGACGGATGCCGAGGCCGATCCCGGCGATTCCGGCACCGATGATCGCCACATCCACGTCGGGCTCGACGATGCTCACGGCAACCGCTCACCGATGATCGACCCACCGGGAAACTCGGTGGGATTCGCAGCAAAGGCCGTGATGAGCTCGAGCAACTCCGCGGGGCGCTCGTGCGTGACGGCATGGCCGCTGCGCACCTCGGCGTAACGAGCATCCGGGATTGCACCGAACAGCAGTTGGGTCTCGCGAGTGGTCGCGACTTCGTCGTGGAAGCATCCGATCACCAGCGTCCGCGCGCTGATGGAGAGGTCTTTGGTTGAGGCGTGGGCGGCGAGCGAAATGAGCGCATCGGTGAGCGCATCGGCGGGGAGCGCGCGCGCCGCATCCCAGCCCTCGGCGCTGTACAACGCGTGCGCTGCAACGCGGTCAAGGGTGGCGGAGTGTTCGGCGCGCAGGCTTGCCCAGATTTCAGCGAACGCGATCAGTTTCGGGGCGGGCCGCCACCATCCCGCGATCAGCACAAGCCCCGCCACCGGCACGCCGACGTGGGCCGCAACGACCGCGCCGAGCGAGTAGCCGACGAGCACCGGCGGCGTGGGGCACGAGGCCACCGCGGTGTCGACAAGCGCGTGCAGCGAGTCGAGGTCGGGCTCAGCGACGCCCTCGAAGCTCACCTCGGTCACGTCGAACTGCCGCCGCAGCATGGGGACGAGGAACGGGAAGTCCCACTGCGGACGTCCGCTGAGTCCGGGCACGATCACGAGCGTCGACCGGTTGGTCACGCTGAGATCGGCTTTCGCGCGGCGGCACTCTTGCGTTCATCGGGCGGCTCACCATAGGTCGTGGTGCGCTGGCGCAGCGGGCGGGAGATCGCTTTCGTCAGCGCGCGCGCCTCGAGGATGCTCAGCTCGCGGCCGAACTCGGCGCCACGCTCGGGCAATACCCGACCATCGAACAGGGTGCCGCCGAGATCGTCGGCTCCACCCTGCAACACGGCGGTGAGCTGGTCGTGCTCCAGGCGAGTCCAGGGCGCCTGGATGTGGTCGATACTGCCCAGCAGCATGAGCCGCGCGACGGCGTGCACGGCGCGGTGCTCGCGAGCGGGCATCCGGTGATTGAGCGCCGGCATCGGCACCAGTTCGGTAAAACCGCCGGTCTCATCCTGGATCGCTCGCAGGGCACGCAGGTGTGCGACCCGGTCGGAGGCCGACTCCCCCAGCCCGTAAACCATCACTGCGGTCGAGCGCAGGCCCACGCCGTGGGCGGTGCGCACGATGGCACTCCAGCGACTTGTCGGGAGGTCATCCGGAGCCGCGGCACGCCGTCTGGCTTCGTCGAGAAGCTTGATTCCAGTGCCGGGGATGGTGTCGACGCCCGAGGCGCGCAGTTCGCGCAGGAACTCGACATCAGACAGCCCCGTGCGCCGGATGCCATCGGCCAGATCCGCGGGACGGAAGGCGTGTAGGTGCATCCCGGGCTGAGCGCTCTTCACTCGAGCCGCAAGTTCGAAATAGCTGGTCGCCCCCAGTTCGGCGGGCATCGTGCCTTGCACGCACAGCTCCGTAGCGCCGAGTGCCCACGCGTCTGCCGTGATGGCGGCGACGTCGTCGAGACTCAGGCCGACACCGAACGTGGTCGAGTCGATGTTGCGGTTCGCGACGATGCTCACCGCCTCACCCACGGTGTAGCGGCGCACGTCGCTCGCGAGGGTCGCCAGGGTGTCGAGGTCGTCCCCGATCGCGCCGAGCAGGGTCGCGTAGTCGTTATCGGACAGACTCGCCGGCGACTGCTCCGCCCTCGCGATGAGGTCGCGCACACGACTCTTCGGACTCACCTGCACTTGGCGCGGAGGGGTTGGGGCGCTGCCCACGGCCCGGGCGCTCTCCTCGGCGAGGAAGGTCAACGGGTCGAGGAGCGCGGTGACCCGGGGCAGGAGAATCGGGTCGATCCAGGTGCTGGCGCCGCGAAGGTATTCGGGGTGCGCCGTCAGTCGCTCCCGAAGCGTGAATCCCGTTGCCAGGGTCATCTCTCTGAGCCGATCAAGGTCGGGCCACGGCCGCTCGGGGTTGACGTGGTCGGCGGTGAGCGGGCTCACCCCACCCCAATCGTCGATCCCGGCGCGCACCAGCATGGCCAGTGCCGCGTCGTCCGAGAGATTGGGCGGGGCCTGGATGCGGGCATCCGGGCCCATAACCAGACGCGCGACCGCCACCGTGACCGCGTACTCGATCGCGTCGAGATCGTCGTCGTTCTGCGCCGCCGTCGCGGGCTTGGCCCGGAAATTTTGCACGATGGTTTCCTGGATGTGACCATGCCGGGCCTGTGACTCACGGATCGCCACGAGGGACTCGGCCCGATCGCGTTCGGTCTCGCCAATGCCCACAAGAATCCCCGTCGTCAGCGGGATTCGCGCGAGCCCCGCATCCTCGAGCACCTGTAGGCGAATGCGCGGATCTTTATCGGGCGAGCCGAAGTGCACCTGCCCCGGCTCGGACCACAGCCGGTCGGAGGTGGTCTCCAGCATCATCCCCATCGACGGGGCGAACGGCCGCAGCGCAAGCATTTCCTCGTAGCTCATGACGCCCGGATTCATGTGCGGAAGCAGTCCGGTTTCCGCCAGCACGAGCGCGGCCATCTCCCGCACGTAGTGCAGTGTGGACGTGTAGCCGTGCTCGTCGAGCCAGGCCCTGGCATCCGGCCAGCGCTCCTCCGGGCGGTCCCCCAGCGTGAACAGTGCCTCCTTGCAGCCCAGTATCGCCCCCTGCCGCGCGACCGCCATGATCTGTTCGGGCGACATGTAAAGGGCCTTGCCCTTCTTCGCAAGCTTGCCCGGGGTGTCGACGAAGATGCAGTAGTGACAGCGATCACGACACAGGTTCGTTATGGGCAGAAATACCTTCTTCGAGAAGGTGATGACGCCGGGCCGCCCCGCTCGCTCGAGGCCGTCATCACGCACACGGCTGGCGAGCCGGAACAGTCGTTCGCTGTCGTCGCCGCGGCACTGGAGCAAAAGTTCGGCATCATCCGCCGACACAGGCTCGCCAATTGCAGCCCGCTCGAGTGCGTCGAGCACGCCGGTCGGTGCGGTGATCCCGAAAATCGTCACGTCCTGCTTTCGATCGGGAGAGGATCTTAAGGATAACTTTTTCGTGGGCCACGGGGCGCGGTCGCCCGAGCGCGGCCGTTCGGCGCGACGGTGGGCGTGCGCACAGGCGCGCTCGCGCCGGGAGGTAGCGCTCGGCGAAGTTACGGCTGCGCCACCTCGGGCAGCCACCGTGCTACGAGCGAGCGAGGCGCAAACACCGCGAGCACGCGCGAACGAACACCCGCGGCGCGGCGCAGCGAGCCGATGACCACCCGCACATCGTCCGGATCCGGGGCGCCGTCGTGCTCGGCAAACGCCTCGACCTCTAGCGCGCCGCGAAGTCGCGCCAGAGCGTCGATCCCCTGTGGGGAGAGGTGCGGCGCGAGGTCGTCGCTGAGCTGGCGGGGGGTGCGCCCCGAGTCCGTCCTGAGACCGAGATCGTCCGCGGTATCGCGCAACTCGTCCCACGCGGCGGCGGCGGATCCGCTCGACACCTGCCCCAGCCGCCGGGCGCGGCGCACCGCCCGGACGACACCGGGGGTGAGGAGCAGGGCGGCGACGGCGGCCGCGATAAGGATCCACCAGGGAGGGCCGGCGGTCGCGGCATCCGGACCCACAGACTGCGGATCGGTCGCCGTGGGATCCTCCTCGGGGGGAAGGCTCGGTGTCGAGGTTGGCGCGGTGGTCGGTGGCGGTGCAGGCACCGATTCGTCGACACCGGGCGTCGCCGGGTCGTCAACCGCAAGAGGCGCGAACTCGGGAACAAAGCCTCGGCCGGGCGTCGGCTCGAACCTCACCCAGCCAATCCCCGCGAAATACAGTTCGGGCCAGGCATGCAGGTTGATGGTCGTTACCGTGTATTGGGTGGTTCCGTCATCCTGCTCCTCCCCCTGGCCGGGAGTGAAGCCGACTGCCACCCGCGCAGGAATGCCCAGGGTACGCGCCATCGACGCCATCGCCGAGGAAAAGTGAACACAGTAGCCTGACTTCGCCTCAAGGAACGCCGCCAGCACGCTCGCCCCAGAACCGTCATAGCCGTCCTTGACCGGCGCTTGCTCCGAGTACTCGAACTCGCTGCCTCGGAAGTAGCTCTGAAGCGCCAGCGCCCGGTCGTAGTTGGTGGTTGCTCCGGCCGTGACCTCGATCGCCGTGCTGGCCACCACGCCCGGCAGATCCTCCGGCAGCGCAAGGTAGCGCTCGAAACCCGGCTCGACGGTTGTGCCGGCGGCAATGAGCTGGTCGATGGATGGCGCGATCCGGAGGCTCTCGACCGAGTACGCCTGGCCGCGAGCGCTCGAACGATCCGTGCGGATGGCCAGCGCGTCGGGCTCCCATGACCACGCCCCCACGAGACCGGTCACGCTAACCGGAGCATACGGCGCCGGCAGCCAGCGGCTGAGGATATTGGCAACCTTGATGTCGGTCGTCACCGTCGTCACGGGCACATTCTGGCCAAGCCCCGGCGCAGCACCGATCGCGCTCACCTCGTTACCGACGATGGTGTCAGTGTTCGAGCTCACCCACGATCGGCCGCTGAAATCGTCGAGAGCGGTGAGGCGAAGGTAGAGGCCATCAGGGTCGGTCGAGGTGTACCTCAGGGCGAGGGAAGGGTCACCCCGGCGCAAATCGTCGCCGAGCGTGATGATGGGGTTGATGCCCGTGGAGAAACCCGCCGCGGTACCGCCCGTTTCCGCAGTCGATTCGAGCGGGGGAAGGACGACGGGCACGATCAGGCCCGCGATGATCGCCACCGCCGCTATGCCGATCGCGATGCGACGCCCTGAGGGCGGCGACCGCAGTAGCAGAATCGCGATCCAGGCCGAAGCGGTCAGCACGAAAAAGAAACCGTTGTCGAGGTCGGAGCGCACGAGGCCAGGTACGAGCAACAGCACCAGCAGCGGCACGCCCGTGGCCGCCGGCGCCCGAAGCGCGAACGCGAGTCCGTCCATCACGACGGCGATCACCGCCACACCGACACACAGCAGGTACAGGATGCCCTCGTCGGCGTTCGCAGGAATCGACTGTATCGAGATGGAGTTCGAGCCTGCCGCACTAAGTTCCTGGAACCGCTCGACGGTGTCAAACGTGGGAAACGCCCCCAGGATGGACTGTCCCGGCGCGAAGAGGACGGTGATGGTGGCCAGGGCGGTGGCCGCCCCCGCGACGGTGGGCCAGACTCGTCGCCTCGTGAAGGAGCGGACCGTGGCGGCCGCCACCAGTGCGAACAGCGCAACGGTCATGATGGTGAACCACCACGCCACATCCGCGATGACGGAATTAAGACCGGCGGCGGCCATGCCGATGGCGAGCAGCATGAGCGCGGACATCAGCCAGTGGGAGGCGGCGACATCGCCCCGCTTCCGTGACCGCGTCAGTCTAGGAGCCGACACGAGAACGTCCGGTCTCGAACACGACCGCCTCCCACGCGGCGGCGTGGTCGTCGTCCGAACCCACGGGAATGACCACCCAGCCCGCGTCGGCCAGCAGCTCGGTCGCGTTGGGCAGCACGCTCCCGGTGTGAGCACCGAAGGTGCGGTCGAGGGCATCCAGCGACGAGGTCGACTGCACCAGGAACGCGACCGCGAGATCTCCGGGGCGGCGGCGGCGTAGCATCCACTCGACCATGTCGTGATCGGGCATGCCCACGATCGCAATGATCGGGCCGTTGCTGCCGCGACCCTTCTCGCTGTCATGGAAGTCGACGAGCTCTGCATCGGCCGCGGTGGTGAGGCGGAGCGCTGCGAGGTCGGAGAGAAAAACTTCGTCATGCCAGGTGCGCTGTGCGGAGTCGTCGAGATCGATCTGGGGGGTGCCCGTCTCCTCCACCGTGACGAGAAAGCCGTAACGCCGGAGGTGAACCGCGACGGAGGCGAGCATTCGCACCGCCCACTCGAAAGAATCACTGTCGAAATCGTTCGTTCGATCGTCTCCGTAAAGATCTCCGTACCCGATGCCCCTGGTGTCGACCAGCACTCGCGCCTCGGGAAAGCTGCGCTGCTCCTCCTGGCGCACCATCAGGTCGCCGTGGCGCGCCGTCGCGCGCCAGTGCACCCGACGCATGGCATCGCCGGTGCGGTATTCGCGGGTGATGGAGTCGTCGTCATCTCCTGCGGAGCGTCGTTGCACCAGCCGAGACTCGCCATCCCCCGCCGACACCGACAGCCCGGTCTCGGCGAGCGTGACCACCTCGGGCGTCACCACCACATCCTGGGGCTCTCCGAGTGAGAAGGTGCTCGTGGCAAGCCCGAACGCGTCACTCATCCGCACACTGAACGGACCGATCGGGAAAATCCCGCGGCGAGGCGGCCTCAGCTCGTACTCAAGTGTGGTCGAGTTGCCCCGCCTGCTGAACCGCGCACCGCGCGGCTGAAGTACGGGCAACTCCGCTTCTGTCGTGTGGCCGTCACCCCATGGCCTCTCATCCCACCACTGGGCGCGCAGGGTCGCAGAACCGCCCAGATTCCGCACCAGAAGTGTGACTGTCGCGGCGCTGCCCGCCTCGATCACATGAGGCGAGAAGCTGCGCGTGACGGACAGTTTCGGCCGGTGCGAACGCACCAGCAGCATCGCCCCCAGCGGCAACGCCGCGAGCATGATCGCGGCCGTGAGCAGCACCCGCAACCCAAGCGCGTAGGCGGCGATGAGGGCGATGCCGGATGCCACGACGAACACCACGCCGCGCGCGGTCAGCCATACGCCACCGAGTCGGGCGCGCCTCGCAGCAGCACCGCCTCGCACAGCTCGTCGCATGGCTGGGGCTCCCGACCCTAGGCCGGGCCCGCCGCGCTGATGGGCACCGGGGTCCTGGCAACGATGGTGGAGATGATCTCGGTCAGGCTGCCGCCGCTGAGTGCCGATCCACTCACACCCGATCGGCGCGCGGCGATAAGACGATGGCCCAACACCGGCACGGCGAGGGCATCGATGTCGTCGGGCAGAACGAACTCCCGGCCGTCGAGCGCGGCACGAGCCTTCGCGGCGCGAATCAGTTGCAGGGTCGCCCGGGGGCTCGCGCCGAGGCGAAGCTCTCGGTTATCACGGGTGGCCTGGGCGATCGCAACAGCATACTGTTCCACCGCACGACTCGCGTAGACGTTCCGCGCTGTCGCGATCATGGCGGCGAGCTGCTCTCGCGTCACGACCGGCGTTACCGCGTCGAGCGGGCTCGAGGTGGCACGCTGTCTGAGCATGGCGAGTTCTGCCGCGGCATCCGGATACCCCATTGAAATGCGCGCCATGAACCTATCGCGCTGGGCCTCGGGAAGCGGGTAGGTGCCTTCCATCTCGATCGGGTTCTGGGTGGCGATGACAATGAACGG
>NZ_JANLVV010000351.1:0-1821 GCF_031364185.1 Salinibacterium sp.
ACGTTCATCGAGGCCGTCACCTACCGGATGGGACCGCACACGACGGCGGATGATCCCACCCGGTATCGAGACGCGGCCGAGCTGGAGGCCTGGCGCCGCAAAGACCCGATCGATCGCCTCGGTGTCTATCTGCGATCAACAGGCACCCTCAGCGACAGCGCGCAGGCCGAGATCGACCAGGAATCTGATGCGGTTGCCGCCGAACTGCGCGCGAGGTGTCTCGCGATGCCGGATCCGGAGCCGCTGAGCATCTTCGACCATGTCTACAGCGAGCCGCACACCGGGATCGCCGGCCAGCGCGACAGATACGAGCGCTACCTGCGCATGTTCGAGGAGAACGGGGCCGTGACGTCATGACCATTGCCGAGGCATCCACTCGCCCTACCGAAACAACTACCACAACCCTCACTCTGGGCAAGGCGATCAACGCGGGCCTTGCTCGCGCCATGGAAAACGATGATCGCGTGATGCTGATGGGCGAAGATATCGGCACGCTCGGCGGCGTCTACCGCATCACCGAGGGCCTGCAGGCACGCTTCGGCGAGCGCAGGGTGATGGATACGCCGCTTGCGGAATCGGCCATTCTGGGCACCGCCATCGGGCTGGCATACGCCGGCTACCGTCCCGTGTGCGAGATCCAGTTCGACGGGTTCATCTACCCCGCGTTCGACCAGATTGTCAGCCAGGTCGCCCGCATGCACTCCCGCACCCGTGGCGCCGTGCGCATGCCGCTCACGATCCGGGTGCCCTTCGGCGGGGGCATCGGGGCCGCTGAGCACCACTCCGACTCGCCCGAGGCCTATTTCACGCACACCTCGGGGCTGAGGGTGGTGAGCATCTCGAGCCCGCAGGACGCGTTCACGGTCATCCAGGAAGCGATCGCTTGTGACGACCCTGTGCTGTTCTTCGAGCCCAAGCGCAGATACCACCTGAAAGGCGAGGTGCGGATGGATGACGCGGCCGCCGACCGCGCATCGATGGGCTCGGCCGCCATCGTCGCCCACGGCACCGACGTGACACTCGTCGCCTATGGGGGGCTCGTGCACACCGCCATCGCCGCGGCGCAGGCCGCCCGGTCGGAGGGCATCTCGGTGGAAGTTGTCGACCTCCGGTCGCTGTCACCGATCGACTTCACCACCGTCAGCGAATCGGTCAGCAAGACGGGCAGGCTCGTGATCACGCATGAGGCCGCCGAGACGTGCGGGCTCGGCGCCGAGATCGCGGCGGGGATCACCGAACGGTGTTTCTACAGCCTCGAGCACGCCCCGGTCAGGGTCACCGGCTTCGACATCCCCTACCCCGCGTCGCGGCTGGAGAAGCACCACCTACCCGACCTCGACCGGATTCTCGACGGGATCGACCGCGCCATGGACCGCCCCAACTCGCTCACCGGAACCCGGAACTTCTCGTGACCGTCAAGGAGTTCCGTCTGCCCGACCTCGGGGAAGGTCTCACCGAATCGGAGGTGGCGGTCTGGCGCGTGGCCGTCGGGGACACCGTCACACTGAACCAGGTCATCGCCGAAGTCGAGACCGCGAAAGCCCTCGTCAACCTGCCGTCCCCCTACGCCGGCGTCGTCACCCGGCTGTTTGTCGAGTCCGGCACCACGGTCACCGTCGGAGACCCGATCATCGCGTTCGAGGTCGATGGCCCGGCCACCGCCACCGCCACCGCCACCGCCGAAGATGACCTGCCGCCCAATCTCGTCGGGTACGGCGCCATTGCCGAGTCGTCGACAAACCCGGCCCGACGCGCCCGGACACTGCCAGCGACGCACACCACTGGAGCGCCCCCCGAGCTCGTACACGCCGGCCGGCTCGC